>CAYPDN010000327.1:0-4554 GCA_964409445.1 uncultured Granulosicoccaceae bacterium | reverse complement strand
GATGATCTTCCAGCACGCGTAAACCTGCTTCATCCTGTTTTGCCAGTGGCTTGGGTGAGTTTGTCAATGTAGCGTAAGTCATCATTGGATCAGCAATGCAGGAAACCAGCATTTTGCTTCCGAGGCCTTTGCCGCGCAGGGATTTATCCAAATACCAGGAACTCATACTGACCATGCGCTCCATCCGGCGACCGGTCGCCTCACTACCGAGCAAGCGATCAGAATAGACCATGCCACAAAAACCCAATACCGCACCATCTGCATCGACTACCCGACCAAAGTCAGGTTTATCTTCAAGCCACTCGTAAGTCATTAACTTACGCCAGCGCTCTACAGGTATTTTTGAATTCATTTTGTTGTGCAGCAATGAGCAGATACCGTCGATATCCGATTCATTAGCATTGCGTACAAACGCACTCATGTACTTTCACCAAATAGTTCGACAATATCGCTGCACCAACAGGCGGCCGGATGATTATTGATGTGCCGTACCAATTGCTCACTAAAAGCCCAACTGTCATTCGACATATCAATATGATGTGTCAGATACCCGGTGGGCTCGGTAGCGTCCACAGTACCGATGCGACGTGCATGCAGGTGTTCCACAAGCTGGCTAATAGTTTTTAACTCTCCCTTAAACTTCGCACCGGTCTTCCAGCGGATAGGATCACAATGAGAGTTAATGACTGAAAAATTTTTAGATTGCATGCTGGTGTCACGAGGTCCGAACCATGAAACACCTGTAAACCCTCGAACTGCCACCGGTTCCAGAAGGGCTGCGTCCATGCGATTCCATGGCGGCACAATAACCGGCATAAAGTTATCTTCGAACAATGTTTCAAGAAGTAATCGCCCATGGTCGAGTTCGTCCAGCACGACTTGCTCACCGCGATGCAATCCCAGCTCCCATGCGCCGAGCCCCTTGCCACGTTCCGCATGATTTATGTGCGCATAACCATGCTGAGCCGCTTTAACATGTGACACAGCATTCACTGCACTTGCCAATTCCGCTTTAGCGTGAGCCGGTATAACAGCCAGCAGCAACCCCGTTGTTTCGGTAATGGAGATCAATTTTTCGAGCTGGCTACCGACAGCAACGGCATCATCATCACGCCACCAAAAGTCAGCAACTTTTTCATTGGCATGCCAGGCATCAAGCTCGTCGTTCAGCGTTTGCCATGGATCAGCGGTTGCGTTTGTTGATTCCATATAAGAATCATACTCTTTGTTGCACTGTAGCCGGATCAGGTCTGATACGGGTCAAGTGAATCCCGCAAACCATCACCCAGAAAATTAAATGCCAGCACCACCAGCATAATCGGCAGCATAGGGATCGCCGTCCACGGGTAGATTTCTATCGCTGCCAGGTTTTGCGCATCATTCAGCATAACTCCCCAGCTCACTGCAGGCGCACGCAAGCCAAGACCCAGAAACGATAACGCAGTTTCACCGAGGATCATCGCAGGTATCGACAGCATCGCACTGGCAATTAGGTGACTGGTAAAATTCGGCAGCATGTGTCGGCCTATAATTCGTGATGGTTTAGCACCCATCATTTCAGCAGCCTGCACATATTCTTCTTCACGCAAGCTTAAAAACTTTGCTCTAACCGCACGCGCAAGTCCCGGCCAATCCAGCAGACCCAGGATTAAAGAGATAATAAAAAATACAGCAACAGGGCCCCAGTGCGAAGGCACAGCTGCCGACAACGCGAGCCACAATGGCAACTCCGGCAGAGACCTCAATATTTCAATCAACCGGTTTATTGTCCAGTCGGCACGACCACCAAAGTAACCGGCAATACTGCCAAAGCCAATGCCGAGAAAAAAAGATACACAAATACCAATCAGACCAACTGTTAACGATAGCTGTGCGCCATAGAGAATTCTGGAAAACACATCGCGCCCAAGGCGATCCGCGCCGAACAAAAATATGGTTGATTCACCGGGAGCACAGAACAGGTGACGAGTCGATTTAAACAAACCAAAAACCCGATACTCACCACCCTCACAGAAGAATTCGAGCATGGCAGGTTTAGAGTGATCCTGCTCATAGACCCATTGAAAGGTCTCCAAATCCATCTTCGCAACTGTTTCATAAATATGCGGACCGAAATATTTTCCGTCATGCATAAATGAGATTGACTGCGGCGGTGCATAGAGATGTTCAGCATTACGTTCGGTCGCAGTATAGGGCGCAATAAAACCCACAAACGGAAGCAACAAATAAGACAACAACAAAAAGACGCCTGAGATTAGTCCAAGCTTATGTTTTTTAAATCGCCGCCAGATTAATACCCAACCGGGCGCATCCAGCTCCGGGTGATCCAGATGCAATGCTTCTTCATCAGGATTATAAGGCGCATCATCTACATAGCGACCATCAGGCAATGTACTCATCGTTCGCGCGCACCAAACCTGATTCGCGGATCAAGTATCACCAGCAAAATATCTGACACCATCGTTCCAATCAGTGTCAGGAACGCTACAAACAACAAAACAAACCCCGCCAGAAATTGATCCTGCGACTTTAATGCAGCAAGCAATGCCGGACCGATTGTCTGTAAACCCAACACCACTGATACCAGAACCGAGCCTGAGATCAATGATGGAATCAGGTTACCGATATCAGCAACGAACGGATTAAACGCCACTCGCAATGGATACTTTGACAACAGCTTAACCGGTGGAACACCCTTGGCCCAGGCTGTGGTTACGTAGGGTTTGTTCAGCTCATCCAGCATATTGGCACGTAGACGTTGCATCATTGCCGCAGCTCCCGCAGTACCAATGACAAAGGTTGGAACAATAAGATGCAGCAGCACTGATTTGATCTTTGCAATACTCATCGGCTCACCTTCGAATTCGGGTGCCATGAGTCCACCGATCGGTATATCGAAGTGCTTATTGCCATAATAAAAAAGAATAATTGCCAACAGAAAGTTAGGTGTCGCCAAACCCAGATAACCAATGAATGAGGTTACATAGTCAATCCAGGTGCGAGACTTTGCCGCCGCCAGTACACCTAGTGGCAACGCCATTGCGTAGACAAACAGTACCGCGACAAGATTGACTACAATCGTCAGCCACATTGCACCGCCAACCACTTCAGACACCGGTTTATTAAACTCAAACGACCAGCCAAAATCCCCCTGAAGAATTCCGGAGAAACCATGTGGCCCGGGCCATAGCCCAATCCAGATTAAATACTGTTCGGGCAGTGATCGATCGAGGGCATATTCGCGGCGCAGGAACTCGGCTTTCGCCACACCGGATTCCTGACCGGTTGAACGCAGTTCGGCTATCTGGTTACTTAGGTAGTCACCCGGAGGCAGGTTGATAATTAAAAATATCAATGCCGACACCAGCAACAGCGTCAGCATCATTGTCGCCAGCCGGCGAAAGACAAATTTAATCACATCCATTAGTGGTGTTCCACTCGACTATTGTGGATTCTTAACCCGCATCAATCAGGTTTGGCGGGATGGACCACTAGTGTACTAATTCCGGCACGAATGTGCATATGCAAGCCAGTCATTGACTGCGAATAAAGGAGCCTGATTGAATCACAGATATTCCAATCTACATTGAAATATCAGTTACTGCTGAAAATAAAACTCGTCCGGCCGGTGCACGCCAAACTGCGCCCCGGGCTGCCAGGCCCACATGCCTTTTTCCGGCACGTTTCTCAATCGTCTGGAGACCACAATTGGCTGCGGCGTTTCCGCCACAATGCCAATGCCGTATAGCTGATCGGCATGGATATCCAGCATTTTCTGCCACAGCTTTGTGCGCTCTTCTTCGCTGCCAGCCTCCACCCACTGCTCCGAGTAAGCCATCAATTGCTTCGCTTCTTCCATATCGGGTTCTTCTCCGGCTTTACCACCGGTCTGGTAGTACTGCCCCCACATGGGCCAGGCAAAAAACTCCTGTTGAGTTGGTGCCAGATAATCAGGTGATGTGTTGGCGGTTGGCAACCCGTTGTCCCAGCCAAACCAGACTGACGCCATGCTGGTACCAGAGTAGACAGCCATTCTTAGATTATCGCGGTCGAGTGGTCGCATCACCATTTCAACACCCAGGTCTCGCCAGTTATCGCTAATAATCTGCATGGCGTTTTCCACTTCTTTGCGTTCACCGGCGGTTTCTATCACCAGTCGCAATGGTCGACCATCAGGTAGTAATCTTATTCCATTACCCTGCCTTTCCGTCAAACCCATTTCATCGAGAAGGCGATTGGCGTAACCGATATCCAAATCAGACCATGCGCGTCGATTTTCTTTATTGTGCAGCGGACTCGCCGACAGACTACTCATCCCCCCCTCAACGCCTAAGCCGAAGTAAAGCGAACGATTAATCGTGGTTCGATCAATACCCATTGACAATGCGCGACGGAATCGCACATCACGTAAAACAGTGCGCCAGGTTGAGTCGCGAAAATTTAAATTCGGGTAAATTGCTATCTGCGATGCAGAACCGTTGGACCACAACAGCACACGATAATTTCCACCGTCCTTCTCGCCTTTCTTTAAAATTGACATATCGCTGAAGTCCA
>CAYPDN010000326.1:0-4559 GCA_964409445.1 uncultured Granulosicoccaceae bacterium | reverse complement strand
TTTACCCGGTTGAAGAATAAAATAATAAGCAGTGTGAACAGAATAAAATACACCGCTGCTATCGGATACGGAATGAATGGGTTGTAGGTTTTTTCTGCAAAATAACTGGCGTAGTAAAGCGCATCACCCTTTTGACGCCATGTCGGAAAGCCGGTAAAAAAAACCAGAGCAGTTGCGTGAAATAGAAATATTGCCTCGTTAGTGTAGGACGGCCAGGCCAGTCGCAATAAGCTCGGCCAGGTGATCTTTCGAAACTTTGCTAAGCCGCTAAAGCCGAATGCATCCGCCGCTTCCATATCTCCTCTGGGCACAGCTTTAAGCGCGCCATAGAATATCTCGGCACTGTATGCTGACGTATTAAGAAAAAGAACTATCAGAGCCCCGAGCCAGGCTTTAGTCAACCAGCTGGTCTCGACTGTTACGGTGGTAATTACGAGATTTAAATCAATACCGATACGCGGAAACACTGAGAACAATTCATAGGCAAAAAAGAACTGGATAAACAGCGGAGAGCCTCTAAACAAAAACACAAACCAATCTGCCGGTTTACGAACCAATAAGGAATCGCTGTTTCTCGCAACAGCTAATGCTGTGGCTAGAAAAAAACCAAAAACAACAGCAAGAAGTGCAAAGTAGACATTCCAAAGCATACCGCTTCCGATCAGCACAACCTGCTCGCAAAGGCTTATATCTTTCTTGGGCAGTAACCGCTCTCCAATACCGATAGAGCGCAGACCATAGTCGAGCAGGGTTTGCGTACAACTCATCGGCCAATACCAGCGATTACAGGCTCGGCGTTACCGTCTGACCCTGATGGTTCCTTTTTGTCCAGACTAAACTTGTTGGTTAGGTGCTCAAAAAATTTACCACTGACCCACGTCAACAGTAAGTAGAAAATCAGTAACCCGAGGAAGTACCACAAGCGCCAGTCGGGATGCGGGTATTCGAAGTAGCTTGTTTTGGAACCTCCCAACTCGCGTGCCCAATAGACTATGTCTTCTATCCCGAGCAGGAACAGCAGCGGTGTCGCTTTAACTAAAATCATCCACAGGTTGGATAACCCGGGTAAGGCATAGGTCCACATTTGCGGCAGGTGTACGCGCCGGAATACCTGGTTGTCAGACAAACCATAGGCTCGGGCTGTTTCAAGTTGACTGTCTGGTACTGCCTGTAGTGCACCATATAAAGTATTCGCTGCGAACGCCCCAAACACAATTGAAAATGCGATCACCGCCAGAGTGAATCCCCATAGTTCATGCAACCAGGGGTCAGCGCTGTTGGTTGGTAATTTGGCGGCCGCACAAACAACAAAGTCTGCGCCCTGATAAATTGGTCCTGTGGACTCCGGACATTTTATCTTATGTCGTATAAATTCGAACAATTGATCTAGAGCGATCGGTACAAACAGAAAAAATATAACATCCGGTACGCCCCGCACCATACTGGTATAAGTTGAGCCAAACCATCGCAATGGTAAAAATGAAGAGCGTTTTGCCAGTGCACCGGCAAATCCCAGTGCGAGTACAACCGGGGCTGTGATTGCCAGTAAAAGGAATACCACCAGAAAGCTCTGATAGAACAACTGGTGTTTTGGTGTTAGCAGGTAACAGCTTAACCATTGCCAGCCTTCAAGTAGCGACGGATCAACACACATTTGCACGGCGAACGATCCTCTGGCGGGTTTTAGAGTTTGAATAACCTGTTAAGTTTTTCAGGACAAGCTCTGGATGACACCAGCCTATCCCAAAAAAAGACCGGGGAGAAAAGGCCGGCGAGAAAGTCTTTAACAAGGCTGGGAAGAGAAGGCCGGACTGCGCCGGCCTTTTCAAGTGTTGCTAATAAGTTTTATTAGTAGTTGGTTTTTTTACCGTCAAACCACTTAGCGATCAGTTCGTTCAGTGTTCCGTCTTTTTTCACAGCGTCAATAGCTGCATCAAAACTTGCCTTAAGCTCTGTGTCACTCTCACGAAATCCCATGCCGACGCCACCGCCAATCTGAACATTGGATTCAAGAAACATCAAGTCACCGCCACTTTCGTCAACGATAGGCTTAAGAAAAGCATGATCAGCGAGAACCGCATCTGCTTCGCCATTTTTTACTGCTGCTATGGTTTCATCAGGGGTCGCAAACTCAACCAGGGTAGCACCGGATTCAGTCACGTAGCTTGCCTGAATGGTTGCAGTCTGCGCAGCTACAACGCCGTTAGCAGCTTCATCTTTGCTACCAGCCAATGCAAGATAAGCACTTGGATCTGGTGGGAAGTACTCCTGTGAAAAATCAATAGTTTCGTCTCGCTCTGCAGTGATACTCATACCTGCGATAATGACATCGTAGTTGCCGGATACCAGGTTGGGAATAATGGTGTCCCAGTCGTTTTTAACCCAGGTACATTCAAGCTCTGCGATTTCGCACAACTTGTCTCCAAGTTCGCGCTCAAAGCCATCAATTTCACCGTTGTCATTGACAAAGTTATAAGGTGCATAAGCACCCTCGGTACCCATTCTTACTGTTTCTGCGAAGGCACTGCTGGTTGCCATTGTGGCGACCATCGCAGTTGCCAGCAATGTGGTAGATGAGATTATTTTCATACTCGTAAACTCCTGAAAAACGCGTTAGCGGGAAGCGACCTGCATTTGTCTAATGGGACGCAAGTAAAAACTGTTTTAGTCGTGGAGACTGAGGATTATTAAAAACCTGATCTGGCAGCCCCTCCTCCACGATTATTCCATCATGTAAAAAAATGACATGACTGGCAACTTCCTGTGCGAGTTTCATGTCGTGAGTAACAATAATCATGGTTCTGCCTTCCTTTGCCAGGGATTGAATGACCCGGACGACCTCCGCCTCCAGTTCCGGATCCAGGGCGCTGGTTGGCTCATCAAACAGCATGGCCTCGGGGTTCATGGCTAATGCGCGCGCAATAGCGGCACGCTGTTGCTGGCCACCGGAGAGTTGCGCGGGGTATTGGTCGCATTTATCGGCGATACCGACTTTTTCCAGTAACTCACGCGCCAGCGCATCTGCATCTTCCGGTGACCGTTTTAATACGGTAATCGGGGCTTCGACTACGTTTTCCAGGATAGTCATATGCGCCCATAGATTGAACTGTTGGAAAACCATCGACAAGTTGGTGCGCATTTGTCTGACCTGATTCTTGTCAGACGGGAATCTCTGGCCTTTCTTTGTACCCCACTTGACCGATTGCCCCTGAAAAGTAATCTCGCCCTGTTGAGGAACTTCCAACAAATTAATGCAGCGCAATAACGTACTCTTGCCAGAGCCCGAAGAACCAATGAGAGCGATGACGTCTCCGTGGTTCGCTACAAGGTCTATTCCCTTAAGTACCTGTAAGCCATCGTAGTCCTTGTGCAAATTGCGTAGTTCAATCATAGATGCGATCTATTTTACTACATTCGTATATTGGGGCATGTATTGGGGCGAACATTTTTGGCGTCGGGTCTTGCAATGCCGTATGGACAATTAATGTTTAACTGGCAGTTGCACTGCAAGACCCGAAGGTTGTTCGCACTTGAATCAGTGTGTGTTATACCATAGCGAATATTCTCGCTGGCCCGCCGGTTCCGCCTTTATGCTTTGGTGCACCAATGACAATGGTTGCGCCATTGGCCGGCAGCTTGTCAAGGTTGGCCAAATTCTCAATGCCAAAACGACCCGCTGGCAACCAGCTGTAGTGAGTGGCAAAGTCTGCAGAAATACCGTGATCCAATGACAAGGTATCAGACGCAATTGATGACGCCGTAGTTTCCTGCAGCAACATTGTTGCTGCTTCTACGTGAAATCCGGGATAGTGTTGTTTCTCTCCATCAAAACCACGGTAGTCGTCGCTGCCAACTTTGGAACCCCATCCAGAGTGCATTGCAACACAAGCGTTTTCCGGTATAGGTCCGTTAGCGCTGATCCAGGCTTTCAAATCATCCGGGGTAAGTTGAGCATCTTTGTTTTCTGCGGCTTTGGCGCTGATATCAATAACGCAAAGTGGTACTACCAGATTGCTAACTTCAATCTCATCAACCGCGGTACCGTCTTCAGTGAAATGCAATGGCGCATCGATATGCGTGCCTGTGTGTTCATTAACTGTATGACGAAACAGATTAAAACCGTTGTCCTTAAAATTAAATAACTGCTCTGAACTAATACCCGGCTCGCCAAAGTAAGTTGGAAATTCATCGCTGATTGTGTGGGTTAAATCTTCTATCGATTGATGTCCATCGGCAAGGGCCGCTGGAGCCAGTGCTGTAGTAGCTGCTGCGGCGGTTACTGACGAAACAGCAACTCCCTTGAGAAAATTTCGCCGCGACAACATTCTGGACTTTACGCTATTTATTACACAGATATCGCACATGTTTTTTCCTCTCGTTATGTCGATAGATTACCGTACTCCAGACATTTGCAAATAACAACTCCTCGACAATCCGAGGGTAAATATTGCAGAGACATGCACGTTTTTTTGAAGAATTTGAAAGCTTAAGTATTCACCCTCATAGATTGGCTCCATAGTTCTGCTCGATCCTATACTTGTTCGTGCTTTTTTGTGGGA
>CAYPDN010000325.1:0-4573 GCA_964409445.1 uncultured Granulosicoccaceae bacterium | reverse complement strand
AGCCTGGCGCTGCCGTCATTTTCAGTTAACCAGCTGACGCTCGGCCATAGTTCATAGTGAAACCAGGGTCTGAAAATACTTTTGCGATACCGAATTCTCATGGTATGTCCTTCAAAGTGACGTTCGCCTTCTTCCGGAGATGTGCTGTAGCCTGCCAGTACTTCAAAGGCCAATAGAGAGTTTCGTTTGAGCTGATTGTAATAGCCAAAGGTCTGATCTATTCGAGCACCATCCTGAATATCTTCCCAGTTAATACTGCTTGAAGAACGAAAGATCGCTGACTGATTAAACGGAATCGGGTGCCAGACATCGAATGTGGTTCGATTGGTATATCCTGAAACTGCGTAGAACCTTAAATCGTTCTTAAGATTATAAGACCAGCTGTTTTCATGGAGATTCTTGTTCGACACGCGAAGTCTTGCGAAGGTTTGAAAGCGCTGATCGAATCGTCTTGCGCCAACATCGACATTAAAGCGTGTCTTTTCGGAGGCATTTCGTATGAATCTGAGAGCGAATGATACGGCTTCTTCTGTTTCTTCCGGAGCCGGATTTTCAACGGATGCATTCGAATCATCGTCCTCATCATCTACATCCAGCAGGAGTCGGAAACGTTGTTCGCTGCGTGGCAGAACTAATCTCAGTTTGAGCTTCGCACGAGTGGAAAACGTTTTATTAGGTGGGTCAGAAAAGTCCAGCCGTACAGTTGCACGGGTATTGTTGGCTTCATCGGCCGAGATATCAGCGGCAAAGAAGCTGTCGAGCTCCGATGCAAAGTCATTCAGCAGCTCGCTGGCACTCTCGTGCATTTGGTCGCCGAAAGTTTTGGGGATTATTTCCTCGACGACCTCCGCCAGGGTTTGACCCGGCACCTGAAGCTGGAATTGGGCGCGCACTGTGGTTGGTAATATCAGGCAGGCGATACACAAAGCCGCCAGTGCACCGATACTCCTGACAGGGAGAATGCATCTGTACAATTTGATGAATAACGATTCGCGCATAGTGTGCAATGGTATCGGAGATACGCAGGTGGTTCGCCGGACTGCAGACAGTTAAGTGTTACGGTTAGTAAAAAAGCATACAACGTGGTCGGTAGCGGCTGAAGGCGAGCCTTTTACAATTGGAATCAAAGACTTGTGAACAGGGTGGTAAACTGAAACGCGAGTGTAGTGGTTCTTCACTATTGGCCATAGGTTGCAGGGATGGGTTCCAGGGGTAGTTTGCACTACAGCTTGGTCAATAATATGCCGTTAAGGATAATGTAAGGGACGCTCTAGTTCCTTTGTATACAGGTCAATTCAAATGTCATTAAAAGTTGTTATTCTCGCTGCTGGCAAAGGAACGCGAATGAAGTCCGCGATGCCGAAGGTACTGCATTGCGTTGCTGAGAAACCAATGGTCGAGCATGTTGTTGACGCAGCGGGATCGCTGGGTGCTGAAAAAACCGTTCTGGTAATTGGGCATGGCGCAGATCAGGTTAAATCCACAGTGACTCGGGATGTCGTCTACGTTGAGCAGACAGAACAACTGGGTACTGGTCACGCTGTACAGCAAGCGTTGCCCATGCTAGAGCCAAACGACACTGTTTTAATTGGGTATGGTGATGTACCACTGACTAAGCCTGAAACCTTTAAGCAACTGATTGACGATGTCACCGACAGCAATATCGCACTGTTGACCGTGATTATGGAAGACCCGACTGGTTACGGGCGAATTATTCGTGACGATGCTGGTAACGTAAAAGGCATTGTGGAACAGAAAGACGCGACTGAAGAGCAGCTGCTGGTGAATGAAGGCAATACCGGTATTCTCGCCGCACGTGCTTCTGTTTTGGCGGAAATGCTGGGTAGCATTGATAACAAAAACGCACAGCAGGAATATTATCTTACCGACATTTTTGCACTTGCTGTGGAGCGAGGTCTGTCTATCACCACACACCATCCGGAGCACGAATGGGAAACAGCCGGTGTTAACAGTCGCTTGCAACTTGCCGAGCTTGAAAGAATTTATCAACTCAATCAGGCGGATAAATTAATGACTGCCGGTGTCACACTTAGAGACCCGGCACGTATCGACGTACGTGGCAATCTCACCGCAGGACAAGACAGCATCATTGACGTCAACTGTGTTTTTGAAGGTGATGTAACGATCGGAGATAACGTCAGTATTGGTCCAAATTGTTTAATTACCAATGCGACGATTGCTGCCGGTACTGTGATAAAGGCTAATACAGTTATCGAAGACAGCGTAGTAGGCGAAAATTGTACGATCGGGCCTTTTGCCCGACTTCGACCTGGTGCTGAGCTTGCTGAGCAGGCTCACATTGGAAATTTTGTCGAGATCAAGAAATCAAAAATTAGTAAAGGCAGCAAGGTGAATCATCTTTCCTATGTTGGAGACAGCGAAGTAGGAGAGGGCGTTAACATCGGTGCCGGCACAATTACCTGTAACTATGATGGTGTAAATAAACACCAGACTATTATAGAAGATGGCGTATTTATCGGGTCTTGTACTCAGTTGGTGGCACCGGTAAAAGTTGGTAAGAATGCTGTCGTTGGTGCTGGTTCTACCATAACCAAAGAAGTTGCAGCTAATCAGCTGGCCTTTACTCGTGCACAGTTGAAGACTGTAGAAAACTGGCCGCGACCAAAAAAAGCCGCAAAGTAAGCTTAAACCAAGATTAGTTTTTGCCGATAAAAATTGCTTGTCGGCACAACCAAACGGAAACGTAAATCATGTGTGGAATAATTGCAGCATACGCACAACGTAATGTAACCCCCATATTGCTCGAAGGACTGCGGCGTATGGAATATCGCGGCTATGACTCCGCGGGAATAGCGGTACTCGATAAAGAATACAATATTCATCGTACCAGAGCGCTTGGCAAGGTAGCGGCCCTTGCAGACAAGCTTGAAAAAGCATCCATGGATAGCGGCATTGGTATTGCCCACACCCGTTGGGCAACCCATGGTGAGCCATCCGAGGCGAATGCACACCCTCACAACTCAACAGAGCAGTACTCTGTGGTGCATAACGGCATCATAGAAAACCATGAATCGCTGCGTAACGAACTTAAATCTGCAGGTTATGAGTTTAGTTCCCAGACTGATACTGAAGTAATCGTTCATCTTATTCACAATGAAGTTAACAAAGCGGGCGGCGACTATATAAAAGGCGTTAACAATGCAGTGGCACAACTTGATGGTGCCTATGCTATTGCAATCTTAAATACCGAAATGCCGGATCGATTGATTGCCGTTCGAAAGGGTAGTCCGTTGCTGGTTGGAATCGGTATTGGAGAGTACTTTCTCGCCTCTGATACGGCAGCATTGATTCCGGTCACTCAGGAATTTATCTACCTTGAAGACGGGGATATGGTAGACATCTGTGAAAGCAAGTTGACTATCATGGATGAGAGCGGTGCGGAAGTTAAGCGACCAATTAAAACATCTTCTTTGACTGCCAGTGCTACCGATAAAGGTCCTTACAAGCACTATATGTTGAAAGAAATCTACGAACAGCCAAATGCGGTTCGTGCCACGTTGCAAGATAGAATCACCGAAGATCAGTTGTTATTGAATGGTTTTGGTGATCTCGACATCAATGTTTTAAAGCGTACCAAGGCGATTCACATAGTGGCATGTGGAACAAGCTACCACGCGGGAATGACATCCAAGTACTGGTTTGAAGAGTACACCAACACACCAACTACGGTTGAGATAGCCAGTGAGTACCGCTACCGCGAGGTGGCTGTTCCTGAAGATACTTTATACATAACACTCTCACAGTCTGGTGAAACGGCGGATTCACTGGCAGCGCTTGATGAAGTGAAAAAATCTGGTTTGTACCTCGGCACGCTGGCAATCTGTAACGTACCGGAGAGTACGCTCACTCGAGAAGCGGACGCCACATTGTTGACCAAAGCCGGGCCTGAAATTGGTGTTGCGTCTACCAAAGCATTTACTACTCAATTAGTTGCCTTACAGTTGATTGCGCTGACCATTGGCAAAGCGAAAGAAACTCAATCAGATGCAGAGCGCGCGACGATCATTAAATCGCTCTATCATAGCCCGATTACAATGGAACGGTTGTTGATGGTTGATCGAACTATCGAGCACCTGGCTGAGGAGTTTGTGGAAAAAGACCATGCAATATTCTTAGGGCGTGGTCCATTGTTTCCAATCGCCCTTGAAGGTGCGTTGAAGCTTAAAGAAATATCCTACATACATGCAGAGGGTTATCCAGCCGGGGAGCTGAAGCATGGTCCACTGGCGCTTATCGATAACGAAGTTCCTGTCGTTGCGATTGCTCCGAACGACAAATTGCTTGAAAAGTTGAAAGCTAATCTCGAAGAGGTTCGGACACGCGGTGGTCAGTTATTCGTTATGACCGAGGAAGATACTGATATCGAGTCAGTAGACGGGCTTACCCTGGTGAAGATTCCAGGTTGCCCTGATCCTGTAAAACCGTTGCTCTTAACTGTACCTCTGCAGTTATTGTCTTACCATGTTGCTGTTATGCGCGGCACTGATGTCGATCAGCCACGTAACCTGGCTAAGAGTGTTACTGTCGAATA
>CAYPDN010000324.1:0-4574 GCA_964409445.1 uncultured Granulosicoccaceae bacterium | reverse complement strand
GGTGACTCCCTTTTGCAATTCTTCAGCTTTGCGAAAGCGCACCTGATTAGCAACATCCGGGCGCGCAACAGCAAAGGTACCGGCTTCGCCACAACAGCGATCGGATAACGTCACGTTATCACCGACCAGCGCACGGCTGACCTCAAGCGGATTGTGCGTTTTCATTGGACTGTGGCAAGGGTCGTGGTACAGGTACTGGACGCCGCTAACACCATCTGTGCTATAGCCCTTTTCCATCAGCAACTCGTGTATGTCTACCAATCGGCACTGTGGGAATATCTGTTCGAATTCGTATTTAAGCAGTTGATCCATACAGGTACCGCACGACACCACAACTGTCTTGATATCAAGATAATTCAACGTGTTGGCTACACGGTGAAACAGCACTCGATTATCTGTGGTTATTTCCTGACCCTTCTCATGATCACCCGAGGAGGTTTGCGGATAACCACAGCACAAATACCCGGGAGGTAAAACCGTTTGCACACCGGCATCGTAGAGCATCGCGAGCGTTGCCAGCCCCACTTTGCTAAACAGGCGTTCCGACCCACAACCCGGAAAATAGAATACAGACTCACTGTTTTCATCTATCACTGCAGGGTTTCGGAGAATCGGAATGTAGGAGGCGTCTTCAACGCCGAGGATTGATCGCATCGGTTTGGTTGGCAGGTATTTTTTAGCAGGCAATTTGCGATTAACAAAATGTACAACCTGCTCTACTCCACCAACGCTGCCGGCAGTAGTTGGCGGCGGCGCACTACGCTGTCGAAACAGTTTTGGTATTTTAGAAAGCGTTGAATTGGCGGCACGCTGCGCGGCGAAGCCCCAATCGATCATCACTTTGCGAGCCACATTAATCGTTGCAGGATCTCGCATATTCAAAAAAGCCATCGATGCAGAAGTGCCGATTTTTCGTTTGCGCTTGCCCTGCTCAGTCAGTATGCGGCGCATATGAATGCTGACATCTCCAAAATCGATATCCACCGGGCACGGTGCCAGACATCGGTGACAAACGGTGCAATGATCCGCCACGTCATTCATTTCCTCGAAGTGTCTGATCGAAATACCGCGCCGGGTTTGCTCTTCATATAAAAAAGCTTCGATGATTAAACCACTGGCGAGTATCTTGTTTCGTGGTGAATACAGTAAGTTGGCACGTGGTACGTGAGTGCTGCAGACCGGTTTACACTTTCCACAGCGCAGACAGTCTTTGATACTGTCATTCAGTGAGCCGAGATCGCTTTGCTCAAGAATGATCGACTCCTGCTTTAAAAGTCGAAAAGAAGGCGTATACGCCTGTTGTAAACCTGAGCCGGGCATCAGTTTGCCACGATTGAAATGCCCTTCGGGATCTATCCGGTTTTTATATTCTGCAAAACGTGCCACGCTTGCATCATCGAGGTACTGCATTTTAGTAAGCCCGATTCCATGCTCACCGGAAATCACACCACCGAGTGATGTCGCCAACTCCATGATTTCATCCACCATTCCATCTGCGGCCTGCATCATGTGGTAGTCATCGGAGTTGACCGGAATATTACTATGAACATTGCCGTCACCCGCATGGGCGTGCAACGCAACAAATAATCTACCGGGGCGAATTTTGGCGTGAATTGCATCGATCTGATTACGCAGAGCCAGATAGCGTCGACCGGTAAAAATGTCTTTAAGTGGTCGCTCTACCTCTGCTCTCAACGATACAACGACACTTCTAACCAGAAACGCCTGAATTAACGGCTGATCACCCTTTGGCATCTGCTCGTCAGCAGCACTTCCATCGCCCGCGCCTATGACATTCGAGCTGATCAGATCTGCACAGTCTGACAGCGGCTGATCCAGCCGTTCAAAAATTGCCTGCCATCGGCTGTGTACAGATTTAATCAGTGCCTGAGCTGCAGCCCTGTGTTGTTCGTCAATCTGCTTTTGCTCTTCACCTCCGGTGTTATCATCTGCGGCAAGTTGCAGTGACAGTGGCTGTTTAAACAATTCGTCAAGTGCCGCTACATTTTCAAGCTTATTACGGATTGACTGCACAATGTTGATACGTTCTATTCCCTCACTGTAGACAGCAAGCGCAGATAACGGAATCACAACATCTTCATTGATCTTAAACGCATTCGTGTGTGCTGCAATCGCTGCGGTGCGTGACCGCGCTGCCCAGAATCGGTCTCTTGCCTCTTTACTCGCCGCGATAAACCCCTCGCCTTCGCGCTGGTTGATTATGCGAACCATTGACGCCGCAGCCGCAGCTACCGCATCTTCAGAATCACTGACAATGTCGGCCAGCAGCAGCATACGGGGTAGTTGTCCGCGCGAGGCTTTGGGGCTGTAGGCAACCGCCTTGATGTAGCGATCATCCAGATGCTCCAGGCCTGCCAACTGTACATCCGCCAGCGCATCGATCGTATCTTTGACTTCAATAATCGCCGGTACTGCCGAGTGCAGATCGCGACCGTAGAATTCCATGCACACAGTGCGGGTGTGTTTGTGAGCGCGATGTAAAATAAATTCTGCCGAGGTGATGAGCCCGTCGCAGCCCTCTTTTTGAATGCCCGGCAAACCGCCGAGAAATTTGTCAGTGACATCCTTGCCCAATCCACCGGACCGAAAATCACTGCCGTTAAATTCAAGTATTTCCGGCTCTTCAATGGCGGGCCCATCGATAGTGTCGCGGCGCGTAACTCTAAAAGACACCTGTTTTTGATCGTGAATCTTGCCAAGGTTATGCGACAACCGTTGAACGTCGAGCCACTTGCCGTCCGGCGCAACCATACGCCAGCTGGCGAGATTATCGAGTGTAGTGCCCCACAGTACGGCCTTTTTACCACCGGCATTCATCGCAACATTACCGCCGATGGTACTGGCATCCTGTGAAGTCGGATCGACTGCAAACACTAAATTCGCATCTGTTGCTGCTTCAGAGACACGCCGAGTTACTACCCCGGCACCACAGCGTATGGTCGATACAGTATTTTCGACACCCGGCAGATCTCGCGGCAATACTGTGCCGATGTGATCCAGCTTTTCAGTATTGATAACGGCGGTGTCTGCGTGTAGCGGTATGGCACCCCCTGTATAGCCGGTGCCGCCACCGCGGGCGATGATTGTCAGTCCGGCCTTGATGCACTGCTGTACTACCTGTTGCATCTGCAACTCGTCGTCCGGTGTCACTACCACCAGCGGGTACTCAACCCGCCAGTCGGTCGCATCCGTCACGTGGGATACTCGCGCCAGCCCGCCAAAGTCTATATTGCCGGGTGCCGTCACCTTCAGCAGGCGCGCCTTTACCTGCTTGCGCAAATCACCGGTTGTATCGAGCCATTTTTCGAAATCCTGCACCGATTGACGACAGCGCGCCAGTAAGTGCTGTGCAGTGTCGTCACCTTCCACACGTGTGTCGATTTGATCCAGCCTGTGATGCAGCGCCTCCAACAGTGCTTTGCGCCGGCGGCGGATACTAAGCAGATCATCCTGTATATAGGGGTTGCGGATAATCACCCACATGTCACCCAGCACCTCAAACAGCATGCGGGCTGACTGGCCGGTGCGGCGACTGCTGCGAAGTTGCTGTACATCATCCCACGCCGCCGAGTCCAGTAACCGACAGACGATCTCGCGATCTGAAAAGGACGTGTAGTTGTAGGGAATTTCGCGCAGGCGCGCAGGCGAGGCAGATACCGTCGCAGAGGTCATTGAATTACCGGGAATGTACTTTACGGCGGTGTATTAAACCGCAACGTCAAATGCAGTGCAACAGGTCGATTCGGATCGTGCAAACTGTTCAACACTGCACTGATTATTCTTTGCGTTCCAACTCTGCAGCTACGCAGCTATTAAATTCAATCACGCCTTTGCAGCAATTAAATCCATACCTAATCACTCAATGGCGTAATCACTCAATGGCGGGCACGAACACACCAGGTGTTTATCGCCATAGACGTTATCGATGCGTGCAACTGCCGGCCAGTATTTACCATCCGTTTGACCATCCGGAAACGCACCCAGTTGCCTGGTATATGGGTGTGACCATTCATCGCTGATGACACTGAAAGCTGTGTGTGGTGCATTAACCAGCGGGTTATCGTCCGCCGGCCATTGTCCTTCTTTCACTTTTACTGCTTCAGCGTGGATTGCCAACATCGCATCGCAAAAACGATCGAGTTCTGCAAGTGGCTCGCTCTCAGTGGGCTCGATCATCAAGGTACCGGGAACCGGAAATGACATAGTCGGTGCATGAAAACCGTAATCCATCAAGCGCTTGGCAATGTCATCTACCGAGATACCCATATCGTCTTTCATTGCTCGAGTATCAATAATGCACTCATGCGCAACCCGGCCTTTCTCTCCACGATACAAAATCGGGTAGACCGAAGACAGACGTTCAGCCATATAGTTAGCGCTAAGCACTGCCACTTCAGTAGCACTTCGCAAACCTTCAGCACCCATCATGCGAATGTACATCCATGTAATCGGCAGAATCATCGCACTGCCCCAGGGGGCGGCGCTGACAGCACCTTTAGCGTTACCGAGTTCAAAGTGGCCTGGCAGAAACGGCTTTAAGTGCTCTCCCACAC
>CAYPDN010000323.1:0-4577 GCA_964409445.1 uncultured Granulosicoccaceae bacterium | reverse complement strand
GGCATCTGCAGGGACAGGATTCACTGCTTTCTATTGTACAAATGCCAAAGGGCGTGCCGGTGGCAACTTTTGCTATTGGTGATGCGGGTGCTGCGAATGCTGCGTTGTTTGCAATAGCGATGCTTGCCAGGCAAGACGACTCTCTGTTGCGCAAGCTCGATACCTTCAGGCAGGAGCAACGCCAGCGCGCAATGGCGTCTGAGCTGCCAGACGGTCACCCGGACGACAAATAATACAAAATGGCAACAGGAAAACTCGAGAAACCACTGGCACCGGGTGCCACACTGGGTGTGCTTGGTGGCGGGCAGCTTGGTCGTATGTTTTCACAAGCGGCAGGCAGGATGGGTTATAAGGTTTGCGTACTGGACCCAGCAGCTGATTCTCCAGCTGCGGAAGTTTCGGCCTTTCATGTTGAAGCGGATTTTGATGATGAAGCCGGGCTTTCCAATCTGGCAGATGTCTGTGATGCAGTCACTACCGAGTTTGAAAATGTACCGGCAGACAGTTTGCGCTTTCTGCAGGATAAGATTCCAGTGTTTCCGCCACCGCAAGCGGTTGAGATAGCGCAGAACCGTAACCTGGAAAAAGCGTTTTTTAAACAACATGGTCTGCCGGTAAATGCCTGTGCATCTCTTACAGACAAAGAACAAATTAAGCCTGCTTTTGAGTCAATGAGTGGTAAGGCAATAATTAAAACTGCACGTTTTGGCTATGATGGCAAAGGGCAACAGGTTTGTGAAAGTGCCAATGATGTGTTGGCAGCGTATGAAACATTCGGTGGTGTTGAATGTGTGCTTGAAGACTTTGTGCCCTTTGACTGTGAAGTGTCGGTTGTATTGGCCAGAGATATCTACGGCAATGTAGAGACGTTTCCGGTGGTAGAAAACAAACACAAAGACGGTATTCTGGATGTCTGCATTGTCCCTGCTCGTGTATCAGTGAAAGTACAGCAACTGGCTATCGACGCTGCAATTACGCTTGCTGGTGCTCTGAACTACGTTGGTGTGCTTGCTGTGGAAATGTTTGTCTGTGACGGTGCGATCTCACTCAATGAAATTGCGCCGAGGCCGCACAACAGTGGTCACTATACAATGGATGCCTGCAATTACTCGCAGTTTGATCAGCAGGTGAGATCGCTGGCGGGTTTGCCGGTTGCGAAAATTGTGCAGCATCAGCCGGCGGTTATGGTCAATATGCTCGGTGATTTATTACTGTCAGACGGATTTAACTGGCAGCACTTACAGAGTTCCGAAAACACCCATGTTCATGTTTATGGTAAAGCTGAAGCGAGAGCGGGCCGTAAAATGGGGCACGTAAATATACTCGGAGAAAGTACCGACGCCCTGCTAAGTAAGGCAGAATTAATTAAGCGATAGTTTGTAGCTCCCAATTTTAAACTGAGGCGAATACCTTGCACTACGATCCGCGCAACGATAAACGTCCGCTGCCTTACGATCCTTTTAAAAGCTGTACCGTACCAAGGCCGATTGGCTGGTTGTCTTCAGTATCCACCGAGGGTGTTGCCAACCTGGCACCATATAGTCAATGGCAAAATCTGACCTTTGATCCGCCTCTGGTTATGTTTGCAGCGAACGGTTATCCGGATGGTCGTAGAAAAGATACGGTGATCAATGCAGAGCAAACCGGTTGGTTTGTCTGGAACATGGCCACCTGGGATCTGCGGGAAGCGGTTAATCTTTCAGCTCAGGCGTTTGACTTTGAAGTCGATGAGTTTGAAAAAGCAGGTGTTACCAAGGCTGAGTGTATTGATGCAGCAGCACCGAGAGTTGCGGAATCGCCGTGCCACTTTGAATGTAAATACCTTTCAACACAACGTCTGCCCGGTAACAGCAATGTTGGCAATGTTGATGTTGTGTTTGCAGAGGTTGTCAGAATTCATGTCAACGATAATGTAGTAACAGACGAGGGTAAAATTGATATCCCGACTGTAAAGCCAATTGCCAGAATGGGTTACTACGATTATGCAGTGATAGACAGTGTATTTGAAATGCGAATTCCGGGTGGTAGTACTGCTGCGGATGGCTTAGAGGGGCGTAAGTAGCTGCCCGAATAATTCACGAGGTGCCGCGAGTTTTCAGGCAAAGTACAGTATTTGTAGAGTTTCAGCGCATTTTAATATCATGACTCAAATAACAGTCTGTCTATTCGAGTCCAGGAGTCATGATGCCACAGGAGTTACAGGTTTAACCGGTGCTTCAATCTCCCTGGCTGCAGAAAACAGAATATCTTCACGGTATTTTCCTGCAACCAACTGTACTCCGACGGGCTTGTGATCAACGCTGCCAGTACTGACAGCTATAGCGGGAATGCCCATAAAAGGCAGACCGATCTGAGTCATTTGAGCTTCGACTATCGCCGATAAGGATTCGGGTGATTCAACATCAAGGTTGTCTTTGAAGGGCAGCGATGCAGATGTTGGAATCATCACGATCGGATACTCATCGGTAAATTGCATCCATTCACGTACGAATGCAGCACGAGCCTGTAGCAGATCAAGAAAGCCGTTTAGATCAGGCGCTGGAAAACGTTTCTGAAATTCTGCGAAAACAAAGCTGGCGTCGGGATCGTTTTCTTTTTTTACCAGTTCTGTTCCGTTACGCCGCATCTCTGACATCCATAGCAGTAGTTGCATTTCAGCCGGAGCTTGTAATGGCGGGCAGGGTAGTTCGGTAACTGACCAGCCACTGTCTTTAAGTTTTGCGGCACTTTCACGCAACGCATTTTCAATGACAGTATCTGTTTGCAAGCCATCGGGGTTTACACACAAGGCTGCTTTCTTTTCAAAGTTACCAAGCTCAAGAGGGGCAGGTGTCCACCACGGGTCGCGAATGTCTCTGGCTGCCATTGCATGTAATGCCAGTTCAAGATCATCAACGCTTCGTGCCAGTGGTCCCTGAACAGCTGTGATCTGTGCGCCAAGATGTCTGTCTGCAGCACAGGGGTTCCACGATGGCACTCGTCCAAGGCTTGGTCTTATGCCATGAATACCACAGGCATAAGCCGGGTAACGTATTGAGCCTGCGATATCACTGCCCAGTGCTATCGGGCCAATACCTGCAGCAACAGCGGCCGCGGCACCACCTGATGATCCGCCGGGAGTCAGTTCCGGGTTGACCGGGTTGCGTGTATGGCCGTGAAGTGTATTGCGGGTAAACCAGCGCATGGAAAATGCAGGAGTGTTGGTTCTGCCGACAAATACGGCGCCTGCTTTGCGGAGGTTACTTACAACTGCGTTGTCCTGATCGGTGATGTTGTCCTTGAGTATTTGCAGGCCGTTGGTATTGGCGTGGCCGATTTGGTCGACATTCATTTTTATGGTGACTGGTATTCCTGCCAGCGGGCCTGTTGGCTCTTTATTACTTATTTTTTTATCAATTGATTCGGCGGCTGAGATAGCTTCCTCCGGCATCTCTGTTACGACCGCATTTATTGCCGGATTAACTGTGTCCAGCCTTGCAAGTACAGAGCGGGTTATCTCTACTGCGCTGGCCTTTTTTGAGCTAATGAGTTTGGATAACTCTGTTGCCGATAAACTCCACAGTTCAGTATCAGTAGCCATAAAAGTTGCGCTCAGTCTGTTGTTTAAAAATAACTCTTTCTGTTTATTCTAAAGCTTTTCTTTAAGCCAGTTAATGACATCAGCAGCGTTTTTATCCGGCGGAAAGATTGGATAAAACACCTTTACGATAGTGCCATTTTCGATAACCATGGTTAGTCGCTTTAAGAGGCGTACACCTTCGACTGTTATAACAGGTAAGTTCAGTGCCTGTTGTAACTGCAGTTTGTGATCTGACAATAGCGGAAAGGGCAGGTGTAGTCTGCTGGCGGCTTCCTGTTGATAACTTGTATCCTGTGTCGACAAGCCGTAGAGGTGTTGCACACCCAAAGTGGTGAGTTCCTGCATATGATCACGAAAGCTGCATGACTGTGGCGTGCAGCCTCTGGCACCGGGAATCATATTCCATCCGTCTGGTAGAGGTGTGTCTGGTCTGGCGGTCATCGGGTAGGCATAAACAATTGTTCTGCCGTTCAGATCTGCAATATTTACCTGACTTTCGTTACTGGCACCAAGGCTTAGTGATGGTACGGAGCATCCGGTAAGATGTGCGGCCGCGCCATCGTCCTGAGGTTCGGGGATTGTGCTCCAGTCAACCTGCTGCAGGTTCTCATTACCTTTATAGCCGTCTATTGCCATCTGCCTTCGAAGTCCGCAGGGATCATCAGAATATCGCGGTTAATAGAGTCGACACTGCGTTTGCCACACAGAGCCATTGAAACATCAAATTCTTTATGCAGAACTTCAAGGCATTTTGTAACGCCGGCCTCTCCCATAGCTCCGAGCCCATAGCTAAATGCCCGCCCAATGTAGGTGCCTTTTGCACCCATCGCTACGGCTTTTAGTATGTCTTGCCCTGATCGTATGCCACTGTCGAGATGCACTTCTACCTGGTCACCGACAGCATCTAAAATTGCAGGTAGCGCTCGTATCGATGTCATCGCTCCATCCAGTTGTCTGCCGCCGTGATTGGAAACGATGATGGCATCAGCACCGATTT
>CAYPDN010000322.1:0-4584 GCA_964409445.1 uncultured Granulosicoccaceae bacterium | reverse complement strand
CGGCGAATGGCTTAGACCCGAGAGTCCGTGGTGGTGCAGGACCGATACCCGGAGTTACAAGGGACAGCTAGGTTGTTTTGCCGAGTGGTTTTTTGTAATTAGTGTGTATGAGAAGAAGTATGAAACGCAGTGCTACCATTCTTGTTATCGCCTCGTCCGGAGGTCATCTCACGCAAGCAATGTGTGCAACGAGTGCTGTCGAGCTTGATCTTGTTTTAGTCACTAACAAAAACATGCTGGAAGACAGTCCGTTTGCTCGTATTCATACTATCCGTGATACGCAGGCAAATGTCTTTGTCCATGCACTCAATGTTTTTAGTGCAGCGCGCATTATGTTGAAAGAAAAGCCTCAGGCGATGTTCAGTACAGGTGGTCCGATTTGTTTGCCGTTTGCGCTGCTTGCCAAACTAACCGGTACTCGATTTGTTTATCTCGATACGATGTCGAGAGTGACCGAGCTTTCTAACTCGGGCAAGTTGATACAGAAATTCGGTTTGTTTGATTCTTTTTTATGTCAGTGGCAGAAAACTGCTGAAAAGTATGGAGCGGAATACCATGGTCAAGCCTTTGATCTTGGTGACAATGGGCACCAATGATTACCCGTTCACCCGACTATACAACTACATAAAGGATGACCCGCTATATCGTGACGATCGATGTGAATGGTTTGTCCAGACTGGGTCATGTCAGGTTAAGCTGAAGCCCGCCTGTGGCGTAGTTGAAACTCTGATTCCTCGATCTGATATGGAAGATCTTGTCAGACGCAGTGCACTTGTCATCAGTCACTGTGGTATTGGCAGCCTTAATTTAATGCTTAAATATCGCAAACGCGTTATTTTTGTACCGCGTGTTGCCGAGCATAAAGAATTCTCTGATGATCACCAGTTGCAGATAGCAGCGGAGATTAAGAATTCGAGAATGCAGGTAGTCTATCCTGACGACGAGTTTCCTGGTTTGAACTTAGAGCAAATTCATGCAGATAATGTATTATCAGATCCTGTGGATATCACTAACTATGAGCTGGCGCGTATCGTCAATTTGAAACTGACAGGATAACCCTATGCTTGTCTCTGTCTGCATGTGTACTTATAAAAGAGAAAGTCTGAACAGGACTCTCGATAGTGTTGTCACGCAAAAACTGCCCGCGGGATACTCACTCGAAGTTGTGGTAGTAGATAACGATGTTGAAGAATCGGGTCGCGCAGCATGCGATGCCTATCAGAATCACGAGTCGGGCGTACCAGTGAGGTACTTCACAAACAATATCAGGAATTTGTCGGAAGTTCGTAACAGCACCATGGATCATGCCGAAGGTGAGTTGCTGGCTTTTATTGATGATGATGAGTGGGCCAGTGATGATCAGTGGCTTGCCAAAATGATCGCAACAATGGAAAAACATCAGTCCGACTGTGTCTTCGGCAAAGTGGTTGTGCACTATCCGGAGTCTTCACCAGACTGGATAGTCGCAGGTGATATGTTTGGCAAGGACTCACATAGCCATGAGTCAAGCCAGAAGAAGGGTGCCACGTCTAATGCATTGTTAAAGGCCAGGTGGGTAAAAGAGCAGGACTTTCGTTTTGACCCGTACTTTGGAAAATCTGGTGGCGAAGATACTGATTTTTTTCACCGTATTTACAAAGCGGGGGGCAAACTGATTTACGATGCACATGCAGCAGTTGAAGAAATAGTTGAACCTCAACGACTAAATCTTGAGTACATAAAAAAGCAAAATATACGCATCGGGCAGACGCACTACAGCTATCTTTGGTCGCAACAAAGCGGTATTGCCTATATTAAGACAGGTCTGTTTGTAATTGCGCAGATCGGAGGCTACGGCTTGCTGACTCTTATCAGTCTGCCGTTTGGTAAAAAACGTTACCTGCGCTGGTATGTGCTGTTTATACGTAATGTCGAAAAGCTTAAGACTGCAATTACCGGCAGCAGGAATACGGTTGAGCTGTACGGTAATGGCTAGCTAGCCGGCCTTGCCTGCAGTTCTCTCGAATACATCTGAAAGCTTGTCTGTGACGGCACGCCAGTCGTATTTTGCCTCCACCAGATCTCGTCCGCCTTTTTCAAGTTTCTGTCGAAGTGCTGAATCGTTCATTACGTTGACTACCGCATCGCTGAAATCTTCAGGCGTGTCTTTTAACAGAATGTCCGTCCCGTCAGTGTGTTCAATACCCTCGGCACCTACTGACGTTGAGATAATCGCCTTTGACATGGCCATGCCTTCAAGTATCTTCAGTCGTGTGCCACCACCGACTCGCAATGGTACGACCACTACGGCTGCTTTGTTGTAGTAGTCGCGCATATCGTCGACCATACCAGTGGCAGTCACTGATTCATCTGAGTCTGCGATTGCCTGAACTTCAGGCGGTGGAGATTTACCTGCGATGCAAAAGGTGGCCAGAGGATTCTTTTCTTTGATTAACGGCCAGATGTTTTTATAAAACCAGAGTATGCCTTCTGTGTTTGGGTAGTAACTGATGGTTCCAGTAAAGAGCACCATGTTCGGATCGAAGTCGGTTGCAGTATTTGATTTAAAAAATTCACTGTCGACACCATTGGGGATTACGTGGCACTCCATATCAGGAGATCGTTGCTGGAGAATTTCCGCATCTCTAATAGAGGTTGTTAAACAAGCAGTAAACTTTTCACAATTTTCGATCTCTTGTTTATAGAATTTCTTCCATTCGCTATAGGCAAGCAATTTTCTCAGCGGGTTTTTTTCAGTCTCAAAGGTACGATGCATAATCTCGTACTCAACATTATGCTGATCAACAAAGCTCGGTATGTCAGTGTCCAGCTGGTAGTACCCCATCTGCGAGAACTCTACCAGAAGCAGATCATAGCCACCTTCTTTGAGATGCCTGGTGATAGCGTTTTGCATTGCAACTGAGTGGTATTGTTTGTATTGGTACGGCTTTGTTGACACTAGAGATAGCAATTGATAGATGCGTTTCAGTTCCTTTTTTTGATTGCGTGCGACCGGCACCGTTTCGATTGTAATACCGGTGTCTTCAATGACTTGTATTCCCTGTGCCTGCGCATCGTTATCTGGCTCCATGCATATTACGGTAACATCGTGTTTTGAGCCCAGGTTAACCATCATATGATGTACCCGTATCAGCCCGCCATTGTTGAGAGGGTATGGCACATACGGTGTCAGGAAGAGTATTTTCATAAAACGTGATTAGGCTTTTTTGGTGCGCTTTCCTGAAGTTTTATTTTGCACAAGTAAAATAGCTTTTTCCATAAAGCCGAACAGATCTGTTTTAAGGTTTGGCAAAGCCCAAAGGCAGGCCACGATGAAAGCCGGAAAGATAAAAAGCGTCAGCATAAATTGATTGCTGAAGGCGTAGGTCAGTATCACCGATACAATACAGATTGCACAAATAGTGAGAACAGGCCCTACGTCAATTGGGAAGCCCGCTTTACCCAACCAGTAGTGATATAGAACATTCATCAGGAGCTGGGTTACCAGCAGTGCTGCGATCGCCCCCTGGTAACCGTACATTTTAAAAGCAATGAAACAGGTGATAATATTAAAAACACTGGATATGGTACTCACCCGTACCGGTAGAAATTTTAACCCTGCCGCTACGCCAAAATAGCCCATTAGTGTTTGTGTTGAACGCAATAGCAACACACCGAAAAACATTGCCGCAGCATTAGCAGCTGACAAATATTTCTCGGTAAAGAAAATTTTAATGACCGGCTCACGGAGAATGGTAAAACCGACAATCGCTGAGGCGATTACAAAGCTTACCCACATCAAAGACTTTACAGCCATATCAGTTGCTTTGTCTTTTTCGTTGTTGGCGAAGTGTCCCGTCTGTGAGGGATAGTAGACATTGGCAAATGATTCAAATAACCGTGTGCCGGCGTCTGACAGGCGTTCAGCTATACCAAAAAATGCCATTGTAATTGGCCCGCCGAAACCAGCTACAATATATTGTGATACTTTTTCATTGCCGAGGTTTAGTAGCGCGTTAAGGTATAGCGGGTAACCGAATTTAAGCAGACTTTTGCCACCTTTGAATCTGGTTTTGAATGCTTGTGACAATTTGTCGTGAATACGAAAAGCGGCGTAGCAGATGGATGCCGCGAAGGCGAGAGCTTCGACCAGCAGTACCATGTTCACAGTTACATCATTGAATGCCAGTAGAACCAACACCAGAAGTGCTTTGAGTATTGCCGCCAGTACTTGCACACCGGCATAAACGGTAAAAATTTGCTCTGCCTGTAACAGCCGCAACAATAATTCGCGGAAGCTATGCATCCAGTACATTGTTAGTGTCAGCGCAGTTACATGTGCAATGTCGTTGATAAAAGACACTGCACCAGACTGTTCAACTAACAAATATATTATTGATACGATGGTGCAGGATATTGCACGGATCGCGAACGCACTGCGTAGCAGACCGCTCTTTCCTTCTTCACTTTCTTCCGGGTACTGTTTAACGAACGCGAGGTCAATACCGATGTCGCTGACAATCTTCAAAAGAAAGACCACCATCAGCGCAATGAAATACAAACCCATAGTTTCTTCGTCCAGCACGCGTGCTAGAAACATCAAAG
>CAYPDN010000321.1:0-4616 GCA_964409445.1 uncultured Granulosicoccaceae bacterium | reverse complement strand
CAAAGTTCGCCGAGACAGTTCCGTTTAAGGCGCTGGCCTGCCACTGGCTGCCGTCAGTGGATCGCAAGTGCACCGTCGGGTTATTGATAAGCGAATAGCCCTCTATAAAGTGATGCGACAGAGATTGCCCGGTAATTTTCAGATACCTGCCTGCGGTTGTGTTGCCATCCGTACTTGAGTTGCGGCTATTGGCGATATTAACGATTTCAAAGTCCTCGAGGTAGTAGTCGCTCTGGGTTTCCACCATTTCTATGGCGTTGTTCTGCACTTGTGTCTCGACGTCACGATCATCGATCCATTGCCACGAAATTACGGCGATAACCAAAAGCGCGAATATGAGCAGGCTTGTGCCTATCTTTGAGGGCATTGAGCTGTGCTTTGAGCGAAAAGTGCCCGTTTGTTTGTCTGTTTGTTTGAATGCGACATTGACTACATTTACCTGTTTTGACCAATGCTATGTCAGACCGACTTAATAGTTCCTTACTTAAAGGTCTGCTAATTACTCCTCAAGTGTGGAGTATTTTGCGCTAGATCATAGCGCAGTGTCAGACCATATAACGTTCGATCGCTGATTCGTATAAATTTTGTGATTTTAATAACAGCTCACAGGCTTCGCGCGCGGCACCGTTGCCTCCGGGTCTGGCACTGGTCCAGTGTGCGATTTTACTCACCTCGGCATTTGCATTCGGCACAGTGAGTGCCAGTGCGACGCGGCGCATGACAGGTAAATCGATGATGTCATCCCCCATGTAGGCGAACTCTTTCGCGGTTAGATCCATATCTCTGCACAGTGATTCAAATGCCGGTAGCTTATCTTTGGCACCTTGCACTAAATGATCGATTCGCAACTCGCTGCAACGGTGGCGTACTACGTTTGATTCGCGCCCTGTGATTACCGCTATTTTTATTCCGGCGTCGCTCAGCATTCTTATACCGAGTCCGTCGGCGGCATGGAATCTTTTGATTTCCTGTCCGTCATCGCTTCTGTACAGACCGCCGTCAGTCAGTACACCGTCGACGTCAAATATGATCGCCTTGACTGACTTAGCAAGCTCGGCTGCACTGGACATATAATACTTCTCTTTATTGCCATTCGGGTTGGGTGTAGGTAATCAACGACGTGGCTAGCTCGTAGCACTATGGACGATGAACAGAGATATGGTTATGAGTTATGCAACTCCGGCATGAAACAGGGTATGCATATTTAGCGCTCCACAAACCTTGCCGTTGTCGTCAAGCACCGGCAGCGCGTAAATTTTATATTGCTCCATTATATGTAGCGCGTCATCAGCAAGTTGCTGGAAGTTAACTGCGTGGCCTCCGTGAGTCATTACTTCATCAATCAGTGTGCGGGTAATGTCGATATCGCGGTCCAGTGCGCGGCGCAGATCACCGTCTGAAAATACGCCGAGTAGTTTTTGGTGGTCATCAACTATAGCCAGAAAACCGAGCTTACCTGCGCTCATACTATATAGAGAGTCTTTTAGCAGAGTGCCGACGCTGACGGTAGGTAACGTGTCGTCACAGACCATAATATCGGAAACTCTCAATAGTAATTTCTTACCGAGCTTGCCTCCCGGGTGCGTCAGTGCAAAGTCTTTCGCGCTGAAACCTCTGGTTTCAAGTACCGCAACTGCTAATGCATCACCCATTGCAAGCGTCGCGGTGGTACTGGTGGTTGGTGCCAAACCGAGGTTACAGGCCTCTTCTTTCACTGCAACATTCAGTACAGCAGTTGCCGCTCGCGCCAGTGATGATTCAGGTTTACCTGTGATAGCTATTAGTGGTACATCCAGTCGCTTCATGACTGGCAGGATCATCTTGAGCTCACTGGACTCACCGCCGTATGAAATGGCGATAACAACATCATCTCTGGTAATCATACCGAGATCCCCATGGGATGCTTCTCCCGGGTGCACAAAGAAGGAAGGTGTGCCGGTGCTTGCCAGTGTGGCAGCTATTTTATTAGCGATATGCCCTGACTTGCCAACACCGCAGACAACAACGCGGCCACGGCATTGAAGCAGCAGGTTACAGGCAGCTGCAAATGATGCATCCAGTGAATGAATTAAGGCGGCAACAGCGGCAGCCTCCGCTGCGAAGACTCGCCCGGCCACTTCTAATAACTTATTAGTTGAGCCTGGGTTAATTGAGCCTTGCCTATTTGAGCCTGGCTTATTGGTCGCCAGTTTTAACGGCTGGTCGAGTGCAGGTTGTTCGTTGTTCAAAGTGTTCCGGCCCGGTTAGTGTGCGACGGTGCGAAAACTATTCAAGATTATCCATCTCGTCGAGCAATTGAAGTTCTGCTTCTTCTTCCGACAGGGGTTTGTCCAGATCGTCTAGTTCGTCCAGATCATCCAGTTCATCCAGTTCGTCAAGCAAATCCAATTCATCCAGTTCGTCCAGTTCATCCAGCTCATTTTCGGATGTTACTGGTTTTTCCTCAGACTGTTGGTCGAAGGTTTGCCTTCTGCGCCATGAAACAAATTGATCTTTGACAACCTGATATGGGTCGAGTGCCGCAGTCTCCAGAATCGATGATTGAGCCAGATACTTTGACCGTGAGTTGACCACATTGAGTCCGACCAGTGAATTTCGGGTAGTGCGGTCGAGATCGATAGTGTTTAGTGGTTCTATCTGACTATCACCCAGTAACCCGAGTGTGCTCCTCAGTGTCTGTCCTCCAAAGAAAGGCAGCATTAGGTAGGGGCCTTCCGGCACCCCCCAGACTCCCAGTGTCTGTCCAAAGTCCTCGAAGTGTTTTGTAAATTCCAGTTGAGTTGCCACATCAATAATTCCGCCGAAACCCAGCAGAGTGTTGACACCAAAGCGCGCGGTGTCTGAGAAACCCTGTTTGAATTTTCCCTGCAGGAATCCGTTCGCGGCGGTAGAAACATCGCCCAGGTTACTGAAAAAGTTGTTTACGCCCGTTCTGACCAGTGACGGGGTGACTTTTTTGTAGCCAGTGGCGACCGGCTTCAAGGCATAGCGGTCAATTTTTTCGTTGAATTTGAAAATCGCTCGATTGGCAGATTCCAGCGGGTCATTGATCGAATTGGTGGGTGGTCCTTTGGTGGCACAAGCGGACAGCAGTAATCCTGCGAATAGAATGCATATTGTTCTGGCAACTTTGCGATGTAGAGCCCGGAAATTCATATTGTTATTTTACGGTAATGTGTGCCCGGTGTATTAGCGGCATTGGGTCGGGGCTTCCAGTTTACCCGCGATATCGCCGGAATTTCAAAGTTCTTGCGGTTAGGTAGTAATGTTTTTGACTGTGTTGACGGAATCCGGGACTCTTATTAAGCTCCGGTTTGGCACGCAAACATGAGAATATGGGGTATAAGAGCGAGCAGACAATTTTTTGTTTTTGTGTCACGGCTTGAGATTGTCTGCGTATAACCCAATATACTTGGAAAAGGTCCGTTTGTAGCGGATGTTGACTCTCAAGATAACAAATTACTTAGAAATCAGGACCGTCGCCATCGGAAGTGCGGCCATGCGGTACAAGGGGATCAGATGAAATTTTTTCGCACACTATTAATGTCGCTCGTTCTGTTGCCGGTGGTTGCATTTGCCCATCCTGCAGAAGATTTGGTGCGGCAGATTACGACCGATGTAATCGATGCATTGAACAGCCCGGATGCCAAAGCCGATAAAAGCTTTGTGCGAGCCAAGGTCGATACCGATGTGTTGCCGCATATCGATTTTACCACCATGACCAAGATTACCCTGGGGGCAAAGCAGTGGAAGCAGGCCTCCAAGAACCAGAGGGTCGAGTTAGTTGATGAGTTCCGACGATTGTTGCTGAATACCTATACCGCAGCTCTCGACCAGTATTCTGGCCAGACGTTGCAGATATTGCCTCATACACCATCTGACAACGACGATAAAATTGCGGTCATCAAAACTGTGTTTGACGATCAGGGTTCCAAGTTTGCGGTTCACTATAAACTCAGATCTTCGAAGACTGATCGAAAGACCTGGAAGGTTTACGATATTGAAGTCGATAGTGTCAGTTTGGCAAAAAGTTATAAAGCTGAATTCGGCAGCCAGATAAAAACTGCGGGTGTCGACGGATTGATCAAGACGCTGCGCGATAAGAATTCACAGTAATTTGGTGTTGGTGGGTGCGCTCGCGATTTTGAGTGGACCCACAATCTATCTACTTCTGCTTTGCAACTGTGCTTTAGACCTTCCGGGCAGGAGTGGATTCGACATTCCCGGGGCAATTATCGGATAATCCAACGTGTGTTTGTGCGGTGGCGGATGGCACAAAGCTGACCACCCCTGATACAGGCTACTGATTCACAGGCTGCCTTGTTGGGATTGCCTCACTCTTCCGTTATCATGTACAGTCTCGCCGTCGTCAGCGGTGGGCAGGTTCGTCGTCTCGACAGAACGTGGCCCGGAAATACGGTTTCCGATGTGTCCACTTCATTCTGGTGCATTCTAAATAATGGATAAACTGATTATTGGTGGCGGCAACCCGCTGAGCGGGTCTGTGCGCATCTCCGGTGCTAAAAATGCCGTGCTGCCAATTCTAGTCGCAACGCTGCTTTGTGATGACACGGTTACTCTCGAAAATGTTCCTCATCTAAACGATGTGACCACCA
>CAYPDN010000320.1:0-4659 GCA_964409445.1 uncultured Granulosicoccaceae bacterium | reverse complement strand
CGGTACCGACAAGAATATTGGCAACACACCAGTCATCTTGAATTTGCACTGTATTGCTGCGTGCACCGAATAGTTCACTAACCTGGAACGAGTTGTCACGAGCCCAGTCAGTAAAGTCATTCCAGAAAATCGTACCGGTAGTCTGAGGATTCTGTGCTACGAATGCGATGTAGCGCGGATCAGAGTCTTTGGTGTAAACCTTATAGGCGTCACCGCGAATATTTAGATCGGCTACGAAGTCATTTGCACCAGCTGGTAGTCGCTCTGCACCGGCGTCAAGCCAGACCATCACTTCAAAAGTATGGTTTGAACCACCGTTGCGGGTAACGATGCCGGGAGAGCAGTTGCCTGCAGCGTCGGCCGCGTAGTAGAACGACTCAATAGCAACGTTACGCTCACCGGAAATTGTAGCGCCATTCGGGAAGCGGGGGTTTTGAGACGCATCAACAGTCCTTGGGTCGCCAAACTGCGGGCCATCATAGGAGTAGTCGATACGGATATTCGGCAGCTCCGATAGAACGACTGGCAAACCGGTTTCTGACTGAGGTGCACTAGTGCGGAATTCGTCTTTCACACCGTAAATAAGTTCTGGGTAGGAGCGTACGTAGAAATCGGCAGAACCTCCAACACCCGGACCCCAATCGTAGTTCCAGCCCGCGACTGCACCGTTGGTGTTGGTATAGATACACTGTTCCCACTCATAGCCCGGAGCTGCTCTGAATGTGCGCCATGCGTTGTTATGCAGGATGAAGTCACCGATACGGGTATCTCCGAAGTTGTTTTGTTCACTTAATGTCGTACAAAGTTCATTAGAGGTGTTAGAGACAAGCGAGGAAACTCTAATAACGTCACCACCGGTAGCGTTTGATGCAAAGTCGCCGGCGTTTGTGTCGCGAGCTCCTTGTGTGGTGGTAGCTGTCGCCGTATCGCCACCTGAGGTATTGCTGGTGTCTGTAGTACCACCGTCAGAGGTGCTGCTGCCTGCGTCGTCGCTTATCAGGCCGCCGTCAGAGGTTGCACTGCCGGCATCATCACTTATGTCATCGCCATTTACCTGGCCACCGTCAGAGGTAGCGCTGCCAGCATCATCGCTGATTATGGTTTGGCCATCGTCGCTTGCATCACTATCGCCGAGTGCGATGGTGTCATTGTCTGTGCTGCTTGTATCACTAGTGTCGGTAGCTGAGGTGCTGCCGTCGGCGTCGGAAGTGCTGTTGTCGGAAACTGCTGTGACATCGGAGGTGCCGGTGTCCGCGCTGTTATCCACGGTTACTGTACCGGACACGGGTCCGTCAATTGTGGTCACTCGGTCGATGCCTTCACTATCGCAGGCGACGAGGACCGTTAGCGCGGTGGCGGCAGTGATAAATCTAAGCATTAGATAATCCTGTGTTGGAAGCGGTTGTAAGTAAGGCGTGCGATCTTACTAGGTTTGAAAAATTCGATTCTCTTGTAGACCATCAAAACTCCTGAATATGATTTCCCTTTGCTAATGATGAAGGGCTTGTCATCTAAATCTCAGATAACCGTTGATTTTCAGTAACTTCGTGTATCAAAAGAGGAACAATTCAAGACTTAGGTGCCTGCCTATCTGTTTAGTTCAATCTCGCTATAAACATGTGACACGGTGTAATAATTTGCCTATAACAAGATAATGTCATGACATAATAAGGCCTTTGAAAGGCTATTGCAAGTACCTCGGTGCTTCCTGGACTTATCCTGTAGCATCGATCGCTTCTCTGACTGTTGCCGGATTTGCCTTGTTTGATTGTCTTTTGTTGTCTGTTTGATCCAGCTCAGTGAAAAATAGAAGCGCCACGATACCCGACATGACAATGGGTCTGCTGATGATGGCGGCTTCCGGGTTGTGCTTTGTTTTAGTGGCAGTGCTTGTGCGCTGGGTGGGTACTGACTTGCCGGCCTCTCAAGCGGCTTTTATCAGGTATCTGTTTGGCACACTGATGCTAGCTCCGATATTTATCCGTATTGCGCGCAAAGAGCTTCATGTGAATGCACCTGGTTTGATGACAGTGCGAGGAGTGGCTCATGGTGCAGGGGTGATACTGTGGTTCTTTGCCATGGCAAGAATTCCAATGGCGGAAGTTACTGCTATCGGTTACCTGACCCCAATAATTGTGACCCTTGCTGCTGCAATGTTTTTAGGGGAGCGGTTGCAGGCGCGAAGAATAATCGCTGTGATCATTGGCTTTGTTGGTGTGCTGGTAATACTGCGGCCCGGGTTTCAGACATTGTCGATCGGACAATTCGCACAGCTTGGCACTACGCCGTTATTTGCGCTGTCATTTATATTAACTAAAAAGCTTACCGATACTGATAGCAACACGGTCATTGTGGCAATGTTGTCTTTGATTTGTACCGTGATACTTTTTATACCAGCCGCATTTAACTGGTCTGCGGTGTCAATGCGGGAGTATGTTTTGTTGTTTTTGACCGCAGGGTTTGCAACGCTGGGTCACTTTACGGTCACCCATGCGTTTAGATGCGCACCTATCGCAGCGCTTCAACCTGTGTCTTATTTGCAGTTGATATGGGCAATACTGTTAGGCGTGGTGTTGTTTGGCGACGTGATTGATATATATGTCGTGGTGGGCGGTGCGATTCTGGTGCTGTCTACAAGCTATATAGCGCACCGGGAATCTGTGGTAGCGAAACAGTAAGCTGCCGGGTCTTCGCAAAAGAAGATCAACCAGAGAAAACCACGGCAGCTTTTAGTTTTTATGGATAGGTCGCTATGTTGTGCCGCTTATTCCGCCGATGGGAAATGCAGTGAGCAGCTGTTTAAGTTCACTTCACCTACCGTGTATACCATCGCTTGAAGAAACCTGGTTCCTGCAGGGGCCGTAAGGGCAACAGTCGGGAACAGACCGTCTTCAGTGCTGATTGGCGTTTCTACCATTTCAATGGCCTCAGAATCACTATCGAGAAATCCGAGTGCTACAGCGGCGTGTTCGTCTCCGATTTTCGTACCATCGCAGGTAAGTTGTAGCTCAAGGCCCGCACTGGCGGTGAATTTTTGGGACAGACAGCTATTGGTTATTGTAGCGACTCCATCCATTGCTGCAGTTGTACCCTGACCACAGGACTGCCAGCTTGCCAGGTCTTCATCGAAGTGGCTGTTGAGCAGCAGTTCGAAAGGCTGACTTTCCGCTGTGTTTATCAATTCGCAATCATCAACTTCTGCACCGTCTTCCGTGTAGATCAGAACTTCAACATAAGCAGTGTTAGCTGGCGCTCGCAGACTGGCAGAAACGTTAGTAAAAATTGTGTCTGGAATAGGCTCCTCCACTGTCTTCAGTGGTTCAAAGTTTGAGTCGAGGTAGCCAAATGTCACACTGGCCCAGTCAGCAGATTCTTTGCGAGCTGTGCAATTGAGAACCATATTATCGTTGGCTGTTGCCCGTTGTGTTTGAAAGAGACAGCCACCCGGTTCGAGGATTGCCGTGCTGGCAGTATCCAGGTCGTTAGTCTCCAGGCTCAACAGAGAAGGGTCACTACAGGCCTGCCACTCACCAAAACCACGTTCGAATCCGCCGTGACTAAGCAGATTGTTTGTCTGAGCCGCGCCTATGTCGAGTGGGCCGCCGACGATTTGCGTTGCATCGCATGCGGTTAGCGCTGTACCTGCTGCAATTAGCAGCACACCTTTTTTAATTGTCGCAGTCAGTGTCATTTGGTTCTCCACCCATTTTTTAAAAACTGGGTTCTATCCCGTGATTACTTTTCTTAGTAAGGGGATATCGGAACGTAGCGTCAATTTCTTGAATTGATATGCATGGGGTGAGCGTTTGCTTGCGTCAGTGTGGCGCTTTGTTGGCGTGCAGGGTTAATTAAGAGTGATAGCTGTGTCTGGTTTATTAATGGTTTTGTGATACAGGCCTGCATAATCATTTAAAATGCAGGTTGAACGAGGTTGTGGTGTGTGTCACGCAAATAGTCCGTGTATATAGAGCTCGCCAGATCCGTCGCGTAGTTTGAAAACCCAGTAACGTGCGCCATGGTTGTCATCAGCAACAAAGTAGTCTCGACGTACGTCGGTGTCGTCCCACCAGCCGGTTTCTATTCTTTCTATATCACTGACACGGTGTAGAGGTCTGGTCGTTACTTTTGGCGTTTCAAGCATCCATACAGGTCGTTGCGGCCAGTGTGGGGCGTAGTCTTCAGTGCAATTTGGATGCGATTTTTTCCATGCTTTTTCTGGTCGATGGTCTTCAACCGTTATCAGGGTGTGTAGAGCGTCCTGACCAAGACGACCACAAAGTTTGTCGACTACCTCTCCCAGGCTACTTTGTTGTCGCTGACTCTTTTGAAAAAAATCAGAGGCATCCCGCTCTATAGCGCTGAAAGCATCTGCCAGTATATGTAGTCCGCTAACAGGTGCTGTTAGCTCGATTTGCGATAAGCGCTCAGAAAGTACCTGATGCAGGTGTTTAGGCTGGCTGGTTGCCTGCAGGAATCGCAGTTGCAAGTGGGTATCTGGTTGCCGCTCATGGCGTAATGTAAATGAATAGATATTGACGCCACAGTCACGTGCAATTAGAAACGCACTCAGTTCGTTTGCCATGCGTTGTGTTGCAAATTTCAATGCATTGGTGTCATCTACTTCAACTGGCAGGTCCAGTGAGCGTTCAAAGAACTCGC
>CAYPDN010000319.1:0-4669 GCA_964409445.1 uncultured Granulosicoccaceae bacterium | reverse complement strand
GACATCAACAACCAGGCCTCAATAACTGGCAAGTCTTATTATTATCTGCCACTAGTAGTCACCGTGCAGATAGCGCGCCTCCAGATGTCCAATTAGTGCATCGGCATTGGTGCCAGATCCGGTAGCACTTTGCATTAACTCCTGTGACTCAAGATCACAACCTTTAGACCAAATTTTTTCGAACAGCCAATCCCGCACAAACTGAACATCACCATTACTGAAACGATCCTGCCAGTCGGAATGTTGAGCTTTGATTTTTGCAAAAATCTGCGCTGCATTGACTGCACCGATTGTGTAGGACGGAAAGTATCCAAAAGCACCGTCAGTCCAGTGTATGTCCTGCATACAACCGTTTGTGTAGTCGCCTTTGGTATCTACACCAAGGTATGAATGCATTTTTTCGTTCCAAATATCAGGAATGCTATCGGCTTCTATATCTTCGTTGATAAGTGCACTTTCGATTTCATAGCGCAGCATTACATGCAATGGGTAAGTCACCTCATCCGCCTCAGTTCTTATTTTTCCAGGCTCTACACGCGTACCCATACGCCAAAGATCATCAGCACTGAGACCAGATGCAGAAGGTAGATGATGGTGAATTTTACTGGTTAGAAAACCCATAAATGCTTTAGAGAAGAAAATCTGCTTTTCGAACAACAAACTCTGGCTTTCATGTATACACATATTGCGCGACTCGCCAACCGGCAGTCCGGCGAGCTTCTCCGGCAGCTGACTTTCGTAACTGGCATGGCCGACCTCATGTGCAGTTCCGGCCAAAGCTTCCAGAAAATGGCTGGTGTCATACCGGGTTGTGATCCGAGAATCACCGGCACTTCCCGTACTAAAAGGATGCATGCTTTGATCAAGACGTCCAGCCTCAAAGTCGAAACCAAGTGTCGCAAGCATTTCTTTATTGAGTGCAATCTGATTTTCCACCGGATAGTCACCCTGCACTGCTGCCACAGCTGCGTTCTGTTTCTCCATAACCTGTTGCAGTAAATCAGGCAACACTGAACGTAATTTAGTAAAAACCTTATCAATAAGCGCTTCGGTATCACCATGACAATGCAACGCAAGCATTGCCTCATACGGAGTTGCGGTGTTGCTCGCTTCTTGCCGCAACTTTGCTTCACGCCTTGCAATTTCAACAACCGGTTTGAAATTCTTTAAAAAACCGTCCCAGTCATTGTTACCCCGCTGAGTGCGCCAACCCATTTCGCAGGCAGAGCCTGTGAGGATCTGCTCTTTTACAAGTTCAGCGGGCAGGCAGCTGGCATTACTCCAGGTTCGCTTCATTTCGCGAACACTATTGGGATTTTCCGCGTCATCGCTAACTTCTGACAACCAGTCCTCAACCTCGGGTGCGGTTAGTTTGGCATGACTAATACCTGCGAGCTCGGCAACAGATTCCGACCGCATAACACTGCCTTTGGCAGGCATCATGACCATCTGATCCCAACTCAGATAAGTAATCGCGTGTTGCAATCGATCTATCTCTCTGAAGCGCTGGCAGAGATTTTCATAGGCAGTTATATGGTTTGCCATCTTACATCCCGGGGTAGTAAAAGAAACAACTACATGTGTATTGTAGCTTCGGGTTTTACATCAGTTATCAGGCACAATAAATCGAATCTTCCGGCCACCGGTGTATAACCACAGGTGGCTCTGCAGCAAGCGTCGCCCGTGCCTCTTCCCACATTTTACACCAGCGCTCTGCATTCACAGTCACAGAAGACGGGTCTGCCTTACTTCGTACAACAAAGTCCGGAAACATCGGCCTGCCGGTCGCTTGTCCGGTGACGTTATAGCGCAAATCGAAACTCCACCGAATCGTATCGGTAACATTGACCAGTGAGCTATGTATAGTTTGTGGATGAAACAATATCGCACCACCGGCTGCAACCGGTAACGCCACGGCACTGTCTACATCAAATTGTGCTTTAGGAATACTAAGTTGCGGTGACGGACAATGCCGCAGCATTGACTTGCGGTGGCTGCCAGGTACGACCTGCAGACAACCATTTTCAACCGTCGCATCCGTGATGGCGACCCATGCAGTTACCATTTCAGTGTTATCAGCTTCAGACAGAGTTACGGCCCTGTCCTGGTGCCAGTCGGTATATGTGATGTGCGGTCTTATCTCATTAGCGGCAAGCTCAACCGATGGCGGCTTTATACGTACATGCTGTATCGGGTTTGAAGTGATCTCTGCACCGATTAGTTGCTCGACAGCATTTAACAGACGATCACTGGTTATCAGATTGAAAATCGCCGCACCCGCATGAAAGGGTGTGTCAACTTCAATGTCACCAGGAGGAAGAGAAATATCCAGCGGTTGAAAATAGTCCAGACCGGCACAGTAGGCGGCGCGAATTTTATCTTCGAAGGAACCAAAGTTTTTTTCAGCACTCAGTACACCCTGCGCAACCCAGCTGTCGCATAAGTCGCTTAGCAGCAACTCGTACTCTTTAAGTAACGGCGCAAGGATCGTATTCCTGTCAACTATATTATCTACCACCAGATATCCAAACTCGTGGAAGTCGCTGATTTGTTTACTGGTAAGCATTTGAATTCACTCTGGGGTAAACACAATTATTACTAACTGCACATAATCCACTACGAGTTTGCCAAGAGTCAACTTTCACACGCGAGAACTACACGGCAAGTAAGTACAACAACGTTTAAAAAACAGGTAAACTAGCGCCCGTCTGTAGTTCGCTTGTCATTTCATTCACTAAAAAGAATTTACTGACAAAAACAGCAGACGAAAAAAAGGGCGCCGAGGGACGCCCTGAAAATTCACGCACATTTTATTATTATTAGTATTACCAGTCGTGGCTATACATCTCGCCACCTTCCATCGTCGATTCCGGACCCGCTATATCCGGATTGACGGAAGAGGTTTCAAGCACTGTGCTGTGCCTCTATTCGGTACCAGTCCCTCTATTTTTTATATATCTCCTGATTGAATTACCGATCAACCCTGAGATGAGACTACCTAGCCTCATCACGGTTCCCACTGTAGTTTCGAATTGAGCTAAATACAACAGTTGTATCAGTTAATTTCCATATTGTTTGATTATTGCAACAACTACCATTAATCTAAATAAAATGTTTAAATTCAATGAGTTATACGATTTTTTATGCAACAGGCGACTTTCAAATAACCGCTGTGTAACTTAAACGAAACATTTTAAGTTAAAAACAAAGCCTTTTATTAACAAGCAATGCAAAGATTTTTATCATATTTTTGGATTGCATACAGGCTTGCTATCAGCCTTATCGTTAAAACATAGCTGCACAAGTTGCCAGCAGCCATTCATTTACAACCCATCAAACTTACACAGTCGCCACTCAAACTGTTGCTGGTTCAGAGGCCACATGTAGTTCCGGCGAGATCAGTTAACTTAGAAATGGGTAATTTTAGAAAAGAGAACGAAGCGAGAGAGGCGTAGCGAAACAACGCTGGTGAGATTTTACGAGCTACTACGGGTGATATTCCGATGCACTCTGAAGCGGAGGTTTTAAAACGATGCGCCTGCTAAACAGCCGACATAAATATCTGTCGGTGACACACCGACAGATAGTTAGTTTCTTTCTTATGTGCGCGAAGTAACTTCGAGTAAGTGATAGCCGAACTGTGTTTTGACCGGACCGTGAACCTCTCCGACAGCTTCATTAAATACCACCTTATCAAACTCTGGCACCATCATACCTGGGCCAAATGAACCAAGATCTCCCCCTTGTTTGCCTGAAGGGCAAGACGAATGTTCAGCTGCCAGAGCAGCAAAATCGCCACCATCAGTGATCTGCTTTTTTAAATCCAGACACTTGTCTTCCGAGTCAACCAGAATGTGTCTTGCAGTTGCTTGCGACATAGAGTTGCACCTTAAATTTTGCGTTGTTTGAGTGAATTAGTTTTGCTACGCGCTGGAACGATTACGACATTCCAGGTTTCCAAACGCCAGACGCCGATTGCATTTGCTCAGACTTTTGGCGAGTCACATCTGCTGCGACCTGACCGGCAAATGCCAACAGCTCCTCAAGTACTTCCTGCTTTTGCGGCTCAGACATCTCTTCCTGACCAAGCAAAAAGCCCATAATGGCACTTAAGTACTGGGATGCTACGCCCGGATCTTGTGCCGCAGGATCGTGCTCAGAAAGCACAGTTCTGACGTCGTTAACGATTTTTCCGCTGAGTTGAAGTTGTGACATGCGGTGTAATGGTCAGCTAAAGAGTGCGTTAGCGTAACAGATATACTCTTCTTTCGGGTACCAGCAAACTGTTGACGGCACAAATCGTATACAGTAGTACTTAACAGTTACAGGAAAACGACAATGAGTGTTCAGACTCTGATTCAGACAAAAATAGAGACAGCTCTGCAACCTTCGGTACTCGAGGTAGAGAACGAAAGCCACATGCACAGCGGACCGGCAGCAGAGTCGCACTATCGTCTGGTGGTTGTCAGCGAGAATTTTTCCGGCAAGAATCTTCTGGCGCGACACCGGATAATAAACAAGCTATTAGCTGATGAACTGAGCGGTGGCGTACACGCCCTGGCAATGCATACCTTTACCTCTGAGGAATGGATTGCAAGAGGTGAAACTGCAACACCTTCACCAGCTTGTCGTGGTGGGTCAGCAGCAGAAAATTAGCGCACTTTGAGAT
>CAYPDN010000318.1:0-4678 GCA_964409445.1 uncultured Granulosicoccaceae bacterium | reverse complement strand
GATCGCAAACGGCACATATTGTTTGAGTACGTGATGCTTGCAGGTGTCAATGATCAGCCGCAACAGGCGCGGGAACTAGTCAATCTTTTGAAGGGGTTTCCGTGCAAAGTGAATCTGATTCCTTTTAACCCGTTCCCGATGTCCGGGTACAAAAGGTCTTCAAATCAATCTGTTGAGCGATTTTGGAAGATATTAAACGACAATCGGATAGTTGCGACGCGTCGTAAAACACGTGGCGATGATATTGAAGCAGCCTGTGGACAGTTGGCAGGACAAGTGAATGACAGAAGTAGCAGAGAGTTGAAATTTATCAAACCTCGCTTCGGAGAGAATTTGTGATAGAAAATGGTCAAGCTTTAATCAATGCCCTGGATGGTCTGAAAAAAACACTGAAGGCGGGTGCGCTGCTCGCAATGATAGGTATAGTCTCTGGCTGCTCTACAAAAAGTACGTTCGATCATTTGACCAGTGACGATAAAGCATCGACATTTAATGCCGAGCTCGGTACTAACTATCTCGCAGCAGGTGAGCTTGAAAGCGCTGAAACCAAATTGCAGCGTGCATTGGAGCAAAACCCGAACAATGCTTTAGCCAATAACGCCTACGCTATGTTGCGCGCTGAACTTGATGATCCCGATGGCGCTGACAACGCGTTTAGAAAATCTATCCAGCTCGACGCCAAGCGCGCCGAGTACCGTAACAACTACGCGATCTTTCTCTGCGACCGTGGCAGAACACAAGAAGCGGTTGATCAATTTATAACAGCGTCTGAGAATAAGTTTTACAACACACCTGAATACGCATTGGATAACGCAGGTGTCTGCGCCATGGATGCTGATCAGCTGGCACTGGCGGAAACGCATTTGCGATCTGCCATCAGATTGAATCCGAATTTCGCGCCGAGTATGCTGCACATGGCAGAATTGAAACTAAAAACAGGTGACGCGAACGTCGCCGATGCCTATTATTCTCGCCACGTGTCGCTGACTCGTCATAGCCCGCAAAGTTTAGCGGTCGGGATTAAAGTCAAACAGGCGGTCGGTGAGCAGGCAACGGCAGATGAATTTGCTCAACTGCTGGTAACACGCTACCCGAGATCAAAAGAAGCGAAGAACTTTCTCGCTGCCAGGTAAAAGTATCAGTAAATGGTGTGAGCCTGGGGTGAAGTGGTCTTGTCGACCATAATGTAGTAAATAGCTGTAAACTGGTTTGTGATAAAAAAAATAATCGTTGGCCGAAGCTGTAGGTAATAGCGCGAGCTGACACGCAACCAACGGCGTAATACCTCTATGGGACAAGCAGTTAAGAGCATTAAGGGTGTGCACGACGTGCTCCCCGATGATGTGCACCTGTGGCATTTTCTCGAGTCGGTGGTACGGGAAGTCACATCGAGCTACGGCTATCGGGAAATTAGAACCCCGATTCTCGAAAAAACAGAACTTTTTAAGCGCTCTATTGGCGATGTCACTGACATTGTTGAGAAGGAAATGTATTCCTTTGAGGATCGCAATGGAGACAAACTATCACTGCGACCGGAGAACACAGCGAGTTGTGTTCGGGCAGCCATTCAACATGGTTTGCTAAGCAACCAGCAGATGCACCGATTGTGGTACCTCGGCCCGCAGTTCAGACGGGAAAATCCGCAGCGTGGTCGCTACCGCCAGTTCTGGCAGGTGGGGGCCGAGGTGTATGGCATTTCAGGCCCGTATATAGAATCGGAGTTGATTTTATTAAGCGCCAGATTGTGGCAAAAGCTTGGTTTGGCTGAACATGTCAGTTTACAGATCAACTCATTGGGGAGCAGTGAAGACCGGGACAACTATCGTGCGGTACTGGTCGAGTACCTGAATGATCATGTTGCAGAGCTTGATGAAGATTCGAAGCGTCGATTGCAAACCAATCCTTTGCGAGTGCTCGATACCAAAAACCCGAATATGTCCAACGTGGTGGCCAATGCACCGAGTGTGCTTGATCACCTGTGCGAGGAATCGCTCGAACACTTTCAAGGCCTGCAGGCATCGCTTAAAAATTGCGGAGTGCCGTTTGAAATTAATACTCGCCTTGTGCGCGGGCTGGACTATTACAGTCACACCGTCTTTGAATGGGTGACAGATCAGCTTGGTGCGCAGGGTACGGTATGTGCCGGTGGCCGCTACGACGGATTGACTGAGCAACTCGGCGCTAACCTGACGCCGGGAGTAGGCTGGGCACTCGGCGTTGAGCGATTGCTGGCACTGATCAGCGATGCCGGGCATGCTCCTGCACCGCCGAGCCCGGATGTCTACCTGGTGCTCGCGGGGACAGATGCAATTGTTGCCGGAATGGCACTGGCCGAGCAAATACGTCTCGCTGAACCTGGCTGGCAGGTGGTGACGAACTGCGCAGGTGCAAGTTTGAAAAGCCAGTTCAAAAGGGCGGACAAAAGCGACGCCACAGTGGCTTTGATCATTGGTGAAGGTGAATTAACCGATGACACTGTCGGAGTTAAATTACTACGTGAACAGACTCAACAGCAAACCGTACCCAGAGCGCAATTGATGGATGTGCTGCACGGTATACTTGGATAATATAGCAGGCCGGTTTGGGCGCAGATTCAATCCGACTTTGGTAAGGGCAAATGGCTGATTTCGAAACAGAAGAACAACAAGTAGAGGCACTAAAGCAATGGTGGGCCGATAACGGTCGTGCTGTATTGCTGGGTATCGGTCTGGGCCTCGCCTTGATATTTGGCTTTCGTGCCTGGCAGAGCTACAAAGAATCAGTTTCGCAAGATGCCTCCAGTGCTTACACAAATATTCTCGAGTCACTTGAACAGGACGACGAAGGCGAGAAGTTTTTGGGTCTGGTAAAAGAAATTCGTGATGATCACGGTGGTTCTCCTTATGCGGCCATGGCCAGTCTTGCCGAGGCACGCTTTCAGGTTGAGAAAAACCAGTTACCGGAAGCAGAAGCGGCATTGAGATGGGCGGTAGACAAAGGATCCTTCCGCGAGATTGTGCCGGTGGCAAAACTGCGGCTGGCGCGTGTGTTAAAAGCTCAGGAAAAGCATAAGGATGCACTCAAAGTGCTCGATTCTGTTTCATCCACCGCTTTCACAGGACACATCGAAGAGATTCGAGGCGACATACACCTGGAGCTCGGTGAGAAATCGCAGGCAGCCAGTGCTTATCAGCGTGCACGGGATTCCGGTTCACCGACAAATTCCGGTGCTGCTCTGCAAATGAAAATTGACGATCTGGCGGTTGATGTTGACGACGAGAAATCATGACAGCCCTTGTTGCTAAACGATTGGTTGCTAAACCAGCAGTAACATTTTTTGCAGCCATCGCGCTTTTGCACACAGTAGGATGTGGTGGCGCGACCCGAGCCAAACCGGCAAGCCTAGAGAGTATAGATGCGACCCAGTCTGCATCTGTGCTTTGGTCAAAGAATGCAGGCAGCAGTGTCAATCGAGACGCGGTAATGCTCTCGCCCTATGTATCAGACAAATTCGTATTCGCGGTCGACGGAGATGGCAAGCTTACGTCCTTCGACATTGAAACCGGTTCTGCCGGCTGGTCCGTTGAGCTCGACAAAACCATAACCTCTGGTGTGAGCGGTGACGATGACAACCTTTACGTTGCCTCAGGTAATGGTGAAGTGTATGCGATCAGTCAGCTACACGGCGGAACGCTCTGGACCAGTTCAGTATCTTCAGAAGTTATAGCAGCACCAGTCGCAGGGCCGGACTACGTCGTCGTGCGCAGTATAGATGGCAAAGTCTACGCGCTTGAGAAAAGTTCCGGTGAACGTCGATGGATCTATACCTACAGTGTGCCGGCATTGAGTATTCACGGTAACGGCCGACCGACGGTTGTAGAAGATGGCGTACTTGTGGGGCTCGACAACGGCAACCTTGTCGCACTTCGTGGTGCTGATGGCAGAGTGTTTTGGGAAGTGCCGCTCGGTAACAGTAGTGGCAGGTCTGAAGTTGAAAACCTGAATGACCTCGATGCAGACGTGCAGGTTTTTGAACCTTTTATTTACGCAGTGAATTATCAGGGAAGTGTCGCGCAGGTCGATGCAACGCAGGGCAGTGCTGTCTGGTCCAGTGAGGTTTCATCGGTAGCAGGTCTTGCAGTTTCACAAGAGCAGGTTATTGTCACCGATGAATTCGATACCGTCTGGGCATTTAACCGTGAAGATGGCGAGACTTTATGGAAACAGGAGACGCTCGACAATCGAAGACTGACCGGGCCTGTGATAACTGACTCCGGTGTGATTGCAGTGGGTGACGTCCAGGGGTTTCTGCATCTGTTGTCTGCCGACGACGGTGAAATTATCGGGCGCCTGAAAACAGGTGTAGGTGCAATAGCCGGCAGACCGGTTGTACGCGATGACAACGTCTATGTGCAGGGGCGTGGTGGTAAAATTGCTGCTGTCGATCTCTCGCAGTAGTGGCGGCCCGGTAAAGCGGTAATCACTGCCGCATTTGGTGCGCAGATTTGCAATTCGGTGTATTCATCTGGGCTTTTAAACAGTCCTCGTATTCATAAGCGGTTACACTTGTCACGATGAAACCGGTTATCGCACTCGTCGGGCGGCCAAATGTTGGCAAATCGACGCTATTCAATAAACTCACTAAATCCAGAGATGCATTAGTCGCTGACTTTGCAGGGCTTACCCGTGACCGTAAATA
>CAYPDN010000317.1:3519-4679 GCA_964409445.1 uncultured Granulosicoccaceae bacterium | reverse complement strand
AAGTTTGATGCCCATACCGGGGCTTCGAAGCGGTTACTCGCTGCGATTCGGTTTTCAACCGGTGTGTCTGAAGCTGCAAATGCCTCTTTGAGCAACGCAGCACTTTCACCTGGCAAACGTCCGAAAAGAGTAATTGAATCGCCACTGTTGTAGTACGTTGCATAAGCTGGCATCAATGCAACTGGCTCCGGCTCCGGCTCCGGCTCCGGTGCCGGGGCAGGCGGTGCACTCTTAATTTTGATGAGATTTTCAACGGTAAGTTGTCCGGCGACGAGTTCTTCTGCTCTGGCACCGATATCGTTTTTGGTTTGTTCGTCTGCAGCTGTGCCAGTCAGTTTCATTGAGCCATTGCTCACTGAAAAGGATCCGTTATCAATTTTCTGGAGTTCTGGGGTTAGTTCCTCAACTGCAGGCCACCAGCCAGGGTTGGTGCTGGTGGCATCAACTCGCAGTGAACCGCTAACGTTGTCTGCGCCGTAGAGCTCTTTGGCAGAGCTTTCAATCTTGTCTGCGTATTGCTGATCTGAAACGATGCCTGACAATTTTACGCCGTTATCCGTTGAAAAGAGCGTCAGTGAAGGTTGGGTTCTTTCACCATCTGTAGCGTCTTGCCCGCCGTCTGTTGCTCCTATAACGAGTTCGTTTTCAACGTTGCGTACGCCAAAGGTATTTGCCACGGCTTCTTCAGCACTTTTACTGTCTTCCTCCGTTGCGACGTTGCCAGTTAGGATGGCAGTTCTGCCATCAATCTCTGAATTGGCGGAACCGTAACCCGCATCTGCTAATGCACTGTTAGTGCGTGTTGTCAGATCTGCTTTGATCGTTGGTGCATAGTGCTTTATGGCATACCAAAGTACCCCTAGTAACAGCAGTAGTCCGAACAAAAGCGGACCCCACGCCGAACCACCCGGAGCTGCAGCTGCTGGCGGTACTACATAGCCTCGTCTTGCCGGTCTGGCTGCAGGCGCGATGTATCGCCCTTTGTCTGCACCTGGAGGAGGAGCCATTCGGCGGCGTGGGCGGCTGTCCCGATATACCGGTCGTCCGCGTTCTTCACCGCGAGGTCTTCCGCGAGGCGGGGGAGGTCGACGCTGTGGCTCACGCGCCATTGGTCTGTTGTCGGGTCGACGATGCGGTCGTACTTCGGTTCTTGCCGCAGG
>CAYPDN010000317.1:1826-3419 GCA_964409445.1 uncultured Granulosicoccaceae bacterium | reverse complement strand
CGGACGTTGCAATTTGCTTTGTTCTGCTGCAGGCGGGCTCGCCTTTGGCTGTGATGTCCGGGCCGGCACTGTCCGGGTAGTTGACGCCTGGGTGTTAGTTGTTGGACGTGCAGTTGTACTTGTAGTTTTGGTCTGTGTTGCGTCGACTTTGGCGGCACTGGCCGGGACACCTGCAGATCTATTGCCGACTGTCGTCGTTGTGTTTTGAGAAGGCGCAGTTGTAGTCTTTCTAACCTCAGTGTTCGCCGTCGGGGTTGGTTTTGGTGTCGGGGTTACCGCCGGAGTTTGTGTTGGCTTGGCCGTTTGGGGAGGCGGGCTGGCGGCGGTTTTTGGTAACGGTGGTGGAGACTGGTCTGTCGGCTGTGTTCCTGTTGAGGGTTTGCCGCCGGTGCCGCGGTTGGTTGGGGCTGATTGTGAAGGGCCAGCGGGTGGTGTGCCGCCAGTGGTGCCTTTACCAGTGTTACCGCCACTTGAGTTGTTGTTGCCAGGATTTTTATCGTCTGGTGGATTTGCCATGGTTACCCCGTTGGAAGCACGATTTTTCGTGACTGATGCAATGCGAATTTAGTGTGGAAATTTGTAACTGCATTTTCGCCGATTTGAACCTGCAAAGCTATGTGTAGTTACTGTTATATCGGAGATAGTAATTGCAATGTCGATAGCACATTCCCGAATCCTTATAGTGTAGTGCACTGCGGCAGATTGGATCGTTTTAGTGCTGCTGTCAGTTGCTTGAAATCCGTATTTCCTCCAGGTCGGCGCGCCCAATCTGCAACGATAGCAAATTCAGCTGCATGTAGAACATCAGGCGGTAATAATGTGCAAAATCTTCGGTTGTCGATCTATTCTGCAGGCAGGTTAAGCTCAATTTCGTGCCGTGGCGTACATATACAGTTGCCCGTCGCGGTCCTCACAGAGATTTGCCGTGCCAGCGGCAATACTGCTTGGCATCAAATTCAAAAGGTGCTGGTCGATGGCTGCAAGAAAAAGAAGACGCGGCTCGCGTGAAGAAAAGCGAGCCCGAGCGGCAAAGAGCGCCAGCGTTGCTCCCTATATTTCCCGTCAAATTCCGACTTATTGCCACGCAACTGAAGAGCAGCTCGAGCTGGTGGAGCGCAACGCGGATACAGTACTTGAGGAAATAGGCATCGAGTTTCGTGATTTCCCTCGAGCGCTTGAGCTGTTCAAAGAAGCGGGTGCTGAAGTAACCGGTGAGCTGGTGCGTTTTCCGCGTGGAATGTGCCGCGAGATTATTCAAAAAAATGCACCTGCGCAATTCATTCAGCACGCTCGCAATCCAGCCAGGAGTGTTGTGATCGGGGGCAATAACACCGTGTTGGTGCCAGCCTACGGATCACCGTTTGTCAGAGATATCGATAACGGCAGACGCTACGCCAATATCGAAGATTTCCAAAACTTCGTAAAGCTTGCGTACCTGTCTCCGTCATTGCATCACTCTGGTGGCACTGTGTGTGAGCCGGTTGACCTGCCGGTTAACAAACGTCACTTCGATATGGTTTACGCGCACATGCGCTATAGCGATAAACCCTATATGGGTTCGGTTACTGCAGCAGAACGTGCAGAAGATACTGT
>CAYPDN010000317.1:0-1726 GCA_964409445.1 uncultured Granulosicoccaceae bacterium | reverse complement strand
TCTATGCAATCGGGTGCTCCGACATTCGGTACACCTGAACCGTCATCGGTGCTTTATATTGCTGCGGAACTGGCTAGACGTTTGGGTGTGCCATTCAGATCTGGCGGCGGGCTAAACGCATCGAAACTTCCCGATGCACAGGCGGCTTTTGAAGCTGCCAACACATTGCAGGCTGCAATGCTTGCTGGTGTTAACTTTATGCTGCACACCGCAGGCTGGCTTGAGGGCGGTCTGGTCATGAGTTACGAAAAATTTGTGATGGATGCAGATCAGGCCGGCATGCTACAGGTCTTTGGTGCAGGTGTAGACTTTACTGACAATGGACAAGCGCTTGATGCATTGCGTGAAGTAGGGCCTGGAAAACACTTTCTCGGTTGTGGTCATACGCAAAGAAATTTTGAGAGTGCGTTTTATCGTTCTGAACTTGCGGACAACAACAGTTTTGAACAGTGGGAGTCGGAAGGGGCGATGGATGCCGCACAAAGAGCTAATGTGAAAATGAAAAGCCTGTTGAACAGTTATGAGCCGCCGTCAATTGATCCGGCAATTGATGAGGCTTTGCTGGCTTTTATCGAACAACGAAAGAGTTCTTTTCCCGATGCCAATTATTAGCACCTTCGCGATGAGCATGGGTTTGCAGGGGAGGGCCTTGCAGCCTTGGGGTTACCGAACATGCAAATGTGACAGCAAAGTGAACGCGGGACGCTGACGGCGCTAATGGCTAACTGCCAGGATGTAATTTTGCGCCTGGTTCCAAACTAATTGTCGCGTTTGAATAGGGTAATTGGCTGCTGATTACGCGATAAATGTCTAAGATCGGCTATTTCTTGCCTCTCATTCGAAGATTTTCTCGAAATATTCCAGGCAATGCTTACAAATGATTAATGTATTAATATCAAAGACTAAAATATCTTTGATTAGAAAATACTATAACAATTAACGGTTTATATCGCGTTGGTTCCCAATTCGAAAGCTATCTGGCCCTAAGTCACTATGTCGCAATCAGTACATCATTCACCCTGTGACATCAAAGATGCCCTCACGCATTGTGCCAGTGATCAATAAAGAATCGCAGCGCTAAAGCACACCGGAAGTGCAGCCTAAGAGGACCAGTTACCTATTCGGCGTGGCGGTTAAGAATATAAAACTACTGGTTGGAATAACTGCATGATCAAAAGCAAGAGCCCCGGGCCGACTAGAATCGGCTTCCTCCTTGTACCCGAGTTTTCAATGCTGGCGTTTTCGTCAGTTTTGGAGCCACTCCGGATGGCAAATCAATTGTCCGGTGAGCACCATTATGAATGGAGCACAATCGGTGCTTCTCGCGATCCGGTTGACGCGAGCAACGGTATTTCTATTACACCCGACTACAGCTATCAGGATGCGCCACAGCTCGACGCAATATTCGTCTGTTCCGGCAATCTGATTCAACACCAGACAGACAGTGAAATGGTCACCTGGCTTCGTTCACTATCGAAGCGCGATATGACTATGGGCGCTGTCTGCACCGGTACATATGTTCTTGCCAAGGCTGATGCGCTGGATGGTCATCGCTGCACAATTCACTGGGAAAACATGGCCAGTGCCAGAGAAGAATTTCCGCACCTGGTTATCTCGCCTGAACTGTTTGAAATAGATGAAGGTCGTTACACCAGTGCTGGTGGGATAGCGCCGCTGGATATGATCCTGCACGAGATAAGAGATGTGCATGGTGCTGACCTCGCCT
>CAYPDN010000316.1:0-4683 GCA_964409445.1 uncultured Granulosicoccaceae bacterium | reverse complement strand
AAAGGCATCGCTTCAGTTTTAGATACCAGTTGCGCCGCAGCGAGTCGCAGTAATATGCCAAGCTGTTCGCGTGCACCGCCACTCAAGTCATCAAACGGTACGGTGACCCTATTCAAAGTACGGGACACTATATTCAGCGACTCACTGAGTTCCACAGAGAAATCGTCACCAAAAATAACTTTACCCATGGTAGCGACACGATCCGCTAACGGACGTGCGTAACTCAACTGAGCCTGGCGCTGGTGATGACAGAGCGTCTTCCATAGTTTTTCTGCAGCGCGAGCTCTACGATCAAGCTGCTTCAGTCTGATGGCATTATCACTGCGCGCAGCTTGCACTGACTGGTGTTTTTCATGCAAACCCTCAGACTGCATTTGATCCAGTCGTGCTTTAACATCAGCTTGCTGCAGCTCAAAGACGCGCACCTCTTCCTGTGCGCGCTGCAGTGATTGCCTGGCGTTATCGACACGCAACTCAAGACCGGCGGCATTTGAATGCTCTATTTTGTGCTTTGCATTTTCAAAAGACTTTTTAGCCTCTGCCTGCTCGTTCGCGGCGGTAATACGCTGAGTCTCAAGTTTTTTAGTACTGAGCGCAGATTCCAAAGCGGACATTTTCTTTTTCAGCTTCTCAAGTGATCGTTTGTTAATTTCACAACTTTCAATGCAAACATCAAGCTTCGTTTTTGCATCAGCGCTTTTCTGTTGCGTCTGATCACGAAGTTCTCTTGCTGTATTAATAGAGTGTTCAAGCTCTTCCATCTGCTGCCGGCTTTTCTGGCGCAGGCGCTCCATATCATCAGAAGGGCCATTGCTCAGAGCAGATGAATTATCAGGTGAGCTATCATCCAAAGTAGTCGCTTTGCTTTGCAGTCCGGCAATCGATTGCCGATGAGTCTCGATACTGCGCGTTAACTCATCAATGCTTCGATCCTTCAATAATGCCTTGTGGCTACGCTTTATCTCGTGCAATCGGGCTGCGAGCGATGCGCGTTTACGGTGCGCTGACGTTGCTTCTACTGAAGACTTAACTCCGTACTCCGCCAATAACTCTTTCAGCGAATCAACCGTTTTTTGGTATTCCAGTGTAATCTCATAGTTATCTGCCGCCGGCGTGATGTCGATTTGCAGATCTTTATTCAGCGTTAGCGCTGCCGATTTAGAAGAATCAGTATTCAATACATCCCCGGCATTGAAGTGACGTACTGCACTACCATCATCAACGCTGGTATTTTTAAGAAACTGCAATCTGATTGCAGCACTTTGTCCGCCAATCTGCATTTCCTGATCACGACGCTGCTGCTCCATTTTTTCGATGCGATTGATCGCTTTATCATCGACTCTGTAGCTGGCAAGTTCTGTTTCAAGATCTGTCAGTTCACGCAGACTGGTCTGCAATTGCTGTTGCTGCAGCTCCAGTTGTTGCAGCTTCAAACGTTGATCTCGCAGCTCGATCGCGGCATCAACAGATTGGAAATTTGCCTCAGCACTTTGACGCGCTTTCAATAATTCATTGCGCTCTTTGGTGGCTGCTTCAAATGCTTCGCTTGCCTTTTTATGCAGTTGCTGCAACTCCTGCTTTGCTTTATCACCATCCGTCAACGCATCACTTAGTGCGTCAGATTCTATTTTGAGATCGAGTCGTTCGGTTATTTGACGATCAACTTCGTTAAGCCGCAACTCACAGGATTTCACTTGTGCCTGGGATGCATTCAGATGATGCTTAAGGGTTGTGAAATCTGCATACTGTCTTTCAAGCCCGGAAACATTGACCAACATCGATGGGATACGTTCTCCCAACGCAATTAGTTCATTCGACAAACGAGCGCTGTCATCAATGTAGGAATCGAGCTCGGCAAGGGAACCCGCGATTTGTTCACCTGACTGTTCCAGCGTCTGTCCATGCTCCCTGAGGGTTGCGAGTTCACCAGTCTCTTTACCTGCTTTGTCGGTAAAGTACTTAAGGTATTCGCTCTTCGCTTTGGCCAGCAACACAGACTCACCTTCGCCGGCACCAGTACCACCGGCTGCATTATCGAGCGCACGGGCAAGGCTGTCGCTGTTTTTAAAACTGATCTGGCTGAATTCACCACCCTGCTCTAATTGAATCGCCTGCCACAAGCTGAAATCAATAGTTTCATCAAGTATCTGTACAACACGATCATGCGCTTCCACACCAACCAGCTGCATAGCAACAGGCTTGTGAACGAACAGTGTAGTTGCCGTTTTCTTGTTAAATGTCTTGCTATAAGTTAAGTGATAGTCACCGCTGCTAAACTCAACCTCTACCGTACTGCCAGCATCAACTCCTTTAGGGGCGACCCGCTTTAGTTCTTTCTTTTTGGTTGAATCACGTTCACGAAACAATAAATTAAGTGCCTCTATAAAAGAGGTTTTACCAGCTTCGTTATCACCTTCAACAATAGTGATGCCGGCATCCAGCTGTATTTCTGCAGATTCAACTCCACGCCAGTTCTCAAGCTTGATTCGCAAGAGCTGCATCAGGAATTTCCTCCTTCAGCCAACCGGTACATCAACGCTAACGCATCGCGTGCAATCTGAGCGTCATCGCTTACTTCATCATCGGCTGCTTGCTGTTTAGCAGCTTCAGCAATCTCATCCCAACAGGTTCGTGCGTAACCACTCAATGCAAGTTCTTCATACTCCAGCTGATCCGGCACTACAGACAAATCACTGCGATTATCATCCATGCGCAACGATGCAAAAAGGTCACTATATTTATAAAGCAGCTGATCAAGATTGGCATTTACAGCAAGTGAAATTGAACCTGACAAACCGAGAGTAACTGATGCGCGTTCTTTATTTTCTATAGCATCGAGAGCTTCCTGCAATCGTTGAAGATCTTCCGGGGAGTCTACATTCTCGGCTATTCTTATAAATCGCCATTGGCCAACATCTATTGCTTCGACTCGTGGACGAGGGTCAATACCTGCAGTAGCATCAACCAGCAACACGCTGTTTGGATCAGTTTCCACAAAGTCGGTTGCAATGGGGGCACCGCTGTACCAAACCCTGCCACTATCATCACAATCGGTAACCGAATGACGATCCCCGAGCGCGACATAGTGGAGCTTGCGTTCAACAAGTGCCTGCTTAATTTTGCTGCGTGATAAACAAGCCGGGTGATTCGCGTCCGGCATTAGCGAGTCAAGCTGACCATGTGCCAATACAATGCGGGTGATACCACTTGCTACCGGTTCGAGCGCATCCAGCAACTGGCCACACAGGTCAGTTGTTGGTTGCTTGTTAAACCAGGGAGCTCCAATCACTTCAATTGAAGGTAACTTTTCAGCGCGATGAATACTGCCGTCACGTATTACAACGATATTATCAGGCAATGATCGAAACGCATCGCTGTCATAGACGCTAGCCGCATTCAGCGGGTCATGATTACCTGGCAAAATAAACATCGGGTATGGAAACCGCGACAGCTTCTCCACGGCACGCACCACAGTTTGTGGAGCGACATGATTAGAATCGAAAACATCACCGCACACTACGACAAACTCAGCTCCGTGCTGTTCACAAACACGTGCAAGCTTCGGGATCAGATCAATGCGGTCCTGAGTGAAGCGCGATTGCGCCTCGCCCTTCAGGAAGTATCGGGTCATTCCCAGATGCCAGTCTGACGTGTGGATGAACTTCAGCAGCGTTCTCTTTGTCGGTAGTTTTTCGGGACAGACCTATTATCCCTCATTAGTGAAGGATTGTGCAGTCCGGATTCCAATCTATCAGAAACGTTACTTCCCCGATGTTAACCCAACTTGATCGGCAAGCCAGCCCCGACAAGTCCGCCAAAAAAAAGGGCGATCAGCTATCTGATCGCCCTTCGGTAACATCCTTCCTCTCAATCTTAGAGGCGACTTGCCAATAACTCTTACGCGGCAGAAGCCTTGTAAATTGACTCAATACCACTGTCAAGATGGGTATTAAATTCAGCATCAGACATTTGATCCGCCAAACCCTCAACCAGCGCACGAGAAAAACTAGCAACCATCTTCGGGTTCTGCGCCAGACGACGGTTCGCTTCATCACGCGGGTAGCCACCAGATAGAGCGACCACTTTGACCATGTTCTTGTGATCAATACACGGTCTGTAGTGCTTGGCAGTTTCAGGCAACGTCAGCTTAAACATCACCTGTTCGTCAGACAAACCATCAAGACCTGCCATCAGATGCTTTAATAACATATCTTCGGCCTGCTGCTTGTCCGGGCAGTTTATATCAACTTCAGGCTCAAGAATCGGCACCAGACCTTTGGCCACAATCTGCATACCCACTGCGAACTGTTGATCAACAATTTTTTTGATGCCGTCATCATTGGCCTGCTTGATTACAGAGCGCATCTTGGTGCCGAATACACCTTTGCCTTTGGCCTGATCAAGAAGATCATCCAGCCCCGGCATCGCCTTCATTAGCTGTACACCACCGGCCTCATCTTCCAAACCTTTATCGACCTTCAGAAAAGGCACAACATTTTTTTCGCTCCAAAGAAAATCTGCTGAACCTTTGCCGGCAATCTCTTTATTCATTGTGCCTTCAAAAAGAATAGCGCCAATAATACGCTTACCATTGAAAGCATCTGCTGTGACAATACGACTTCGCATCTGGTGTACCAGATCGAACATTTCGTCGTCGTTGCTCCACTTGTCTTCAGTTACACC
>CAYPDN010000315.1:0-4716 GCA_964409445.1 uncultured Granulosicoccaceae bacterium | reverse complement strand
CAGAACCGGAAACCGGAATACACCATCAATGAGGTGCCGATACACAACAGTAAGCGGCTTTCCTGTAGCCGCTGCATACAGTGTTGCACACGCAGTTTTGGAACGTTGTCTCCGTAAAAAACCACGTAAGGTTGCAAAACACCTCCGCAGGCAATGCATGCTGCGGTATTGAATTTTGCAATGTGTGTGTCGTCGACTATTGCATCTCCGTCTGGTGCTACCTCAAATTCAATTTTAAGAAACTCAGGATTGTTGTTCTGTAGTCTTGTTTGCAGGTCAGCTCTTTGGGTTATGTCTCCACAGTCCAGGCAAATAACCTCAGATAAATTGCCATGCAGTGCTACTGTGTTTGCACTGCCGGCGCGCTGATGCAATCCATCTACATTTTGCGTGATCACAGTTGATATCAGATTATTTTCTTCCAGTGTGGCGAGGTCTTTGTGGGCGTCATTTGGCGATGCTGAGGAAAAAGACTGCCACCCGAAATAGCTCCGACACCAATACCGTTGTCTGACTTTTTCACTGGCTCTGAATTTGGGTCCCTGGATAGGTTCACTATGGATCCAGTTGCCATCGGCATCGCGGTAGACGGGTAGTCCGGATGATGCGCTAATGCCCGCACCGGTAAGTGCAACTACTGGCTGATTGTTTTTAATGAGCTCTGCCAGTGCCTCTATCTGGCCGGTGGCAAGTGGTTGTTGGGTTTTAACAGGTGCGTCACTCATCTGAATCGGGTAATGCCGTCTGTACAATCTGTCAAAGAGTTGTTGGCTGTATCTGCAAAAAATAATACTGTGTTTCTTCTGGTGCATTCACTCTGAAACCAAACCGAATGACCCATGCCAGGGAGAATCATGATTTCTTTGTCGTTGAAATTATCAGCAGCCTTTTTTATATCTTCACGACTGATCACCGGATCGAGATCTCCTGCAACAATCAGTGTTTTTGTTGTAAATGGTTTTTCAGGGGCTTTTATGCCGCCTGCAGGAACACCCCATTCTTTGCAAATTAAGCGTTCCTGATCAATGGCTATTTTTGAATAGTTCGAGTAGCTCGCAGCATCTGCGGGGTTAATACGCTGGTACTCTTTTTCCAGTGGTTGTCTCTCTTTGCAGTGTATTGTCCAGCTCAGCGCTGTAGCGAATTCAGTATCGCTGTTGTAGATCCAATAGTCAGTTGCCATTAGCTGCAGCTTTTGCGGTCTGTTTTTGTATAGCTCCTGGATAGCCCATGGAATTTCGGTCAGAGTGTAATTGCTGTAGGCCGATAGCATGAGCATGTCCAGCAGCGTTGTATCGTCGATGGGCAGCTCGGCATTTCGAGTACCCGTGCCAGTTTCGATGTTGTCTATAAAAACGGTATAGGGTTTCTCGCGGGCGCGCTCCAGTACTTGTTTGAATTTACCTTTAATGTTGCTATATCGTCTACTGCAGCGGCGGGTGATTTCACACAGAGATAAAACCCGCTCTATGGACGCTTGCGTTAGTTCAAAAGTGAAGGGCTCCTGATAATCAATGGCAACTGGTGAATCCAGAACTATTCGATCAAACGCCCGCGGTTGGATAACTTCCATTGCCTGTGCAATCACTGTGGCGTAAGAAGTTGCCAGAGCTCCCCACCAGTTGTAAGGCAGCAGGCGAATGACGGCCAGATAGTCCTGTGCAGATTGGTATGTATCGAAATCAGCCAGCGGAATCTTTCTTTCCTCCAACCTTGCGCGGCAAGCGGTTAAAGATTCATAGTAGACATCCAGTGCATCTTTAAACGACAGGTTTGAGTCGATGGTGTTTTTAAAGGCGCTGGCTGTCTCGGCACATCGCAGCGCTGGCTTTGCGAAACCTGCACCGCGCTGATCCAGTATCACGATATCAAAGCCAGCTGCCCGCAAACTGTCATAGTAGCCGAGGTACTCACCCTCTAAATATAGTTCCCCGAACCCAATGGATGCACCCGGGCCACCACCACCAGGTATTAGAATCGCTTTTTCCGAAGCTCTGTCTGAGAGTGATTGCGTTTGTCCGGCGATCAGAATTGGGAGCGTCACGGTGCCCTTGTCGGGTGTATCGTGATTAACCGGCAGATCGATAAAGCCACACCGGACCCGTCGCGGGTTTTCGTTGATAAAGTCAATGCAGTCGGCGTCTGTGATTGACAATGTGGGAGAGCCAGGTTTGGCCGGAGTGTCAGTCGTGGAATCTGCGAAGGTGGGCGCCGGAGCCAGCCAGCAGAGAATCACTAAGACGCAAATCAACAGCGGCTGAACCAGCAATCCGATAACTTGAGGTGGTAAAATGAACTGTCTTGCAATATTCAAAAAAACCTCAATGATAGCTGTGCGGTTTACAGTGTGCGGTAAGCAGGTTTGGTGGCAGCGTACAGGTTTTAAACATAGCTGAGTACGGGACGCTAAGTCTATAGTAAAGCTCAGGTTTCGATTCATGCATCAGTATCTGGCATCCGTCGATCAGTATGATGTGGCCCGCCGTCGCCTGAGTGTTCAGCCCTGGGTAATGAGGCTCTTTCGTTGGCAGTGATTTCACAGTTTGAAGTATCAGCAGGATCTCACCATGTGCCTGGAGCACACTGGGATGGTGCCGGAGTCAACTTTGCTTTGTTTTCGGCGCATGCCGAGCGGGTGGAGCTGTGCATTTATGATACATCTGGCAAGCGTGAACGCGAGCGAATCACACTGCCTGAGTGCACTGATCAGATCTGGCACGGGTATGTTTCAGGTGTCCTGCCTGGTGATTGTTACGGCTATCGTGTTCACGGTCCGTATGATCCCCTGAATGGTCATCGCTTCAATCCGAATAAGCTGCTTGTCGATCCTTATGCCAGGCAATTAAAAGGCAACCTCAAATGGTCTGATACCCATCTCGGTTATCGCAGTAGCAGCCCGCGTGAGGATCTCTCATTCGATCGACGCGACAATGCCAAGTCGATGCCTAAAGGGATGGTAGTTGATCCTGCGTATACCTGGGGGGATGACCGTGCACCGATGATTCATCCGTCTGACAGCGTGATATACGAGGCGCACGTTCGGGGTATGACTGTGGTACACGATGCGATTGACCCATCCATTCGCGGCAGTTTTGCAGCGCTCAGTGACGCTGCGATTATCGGTCACCTTAAAGCGCTGGGGGTTACCTCGATTGAGTTGTTGCCGGTGCATCATTTTGTCGATGATAGATTCCTGGTAGATAAAGGTCTTAAAAACTACTGGGGCTACAGTACGCTTAATTTTTTTGCACCAGAGCAAAGATATTTCTCCAGTCAATCCGGTGGTGGTCTGGCTGAAATCAAACAAATGGTTCGCAAGTTTCACGACGCAGGCATTGAGGTGATTCTCGATGTTGTCTACAACCACACCTGTGAGGGTGATCACCGTGGCCCGACGCTGTCGTTTAAGGGCATAGATAACAGTTCCTACTACCGCCTGTTGCCGGATGATCAGCGCTACTACATCAACGATACCGGCTGTGGCAACACACTGAATCTAAACCATCCGCGAGTATTGCAGATGGTGATGGACAGCTTGCGCTACTGGGTTACCGACATGCATGTTGACGGATTCCGCTTTGATCTGGCGTCGACACTCGCACGTGATCCGGACGGTTTTAATAGTCGTTCCGCATTTCTTGTCGCTGTCAATCAGGATCCGGTGCTTAGCCGGGTGAAGTTAATAGCCGAACCGTGGGATATCGGCCCGGGTGGCTATCAGTTGGGTGGATTTCCAGCCGGGTGGTCAGAGTGGAATGATAAGTACCGCGATACTGTCAGACGCTACTGGCGCGGTGATGAAGCTATGTTGCCTGAGTTTGCCGGCAAGGTGTTAGGGTCCGGGGTTCACTTTAATCATAGTGGGCGCGGCGCATGGTCGAGCATTAATTTCATCACCACCCATGATGGCTATACGCTGATGGACACCGTCTCTTACAAAAACCGGCACAACGAATCGAATGGCGAGGAAAATCGCGACGGGCACGACGCCAACTACAGTGATAACTACGGTGTTGAAGGACCAACAGATAAAGAGGAGATTAACGCTTATCGCGATTTGCAGCGGCGCAACATGATTGCAACGGTGTTGTTGTCGCAGGGTGTGCCGATGATTCTCGCGGGTGACGAGTTCGGTCGCACTCAACAAGGCAATAACAATGCGTATTGTCAGGACAACGAAATTAACTGGGTTGATTGGTCACTGTGCGAGACAGATGCTGAGTTTCTGACTTTCGTAAAGTCGGTGGTAGCACTGCGTCAGTCGGAGCCATTGTTGAGGCTGCGCAAGTTTGTTGAAGGTGAAAGCGATTCCATGACAGCGACCTGGAGCGATCCGGATGGCAATCCGATGCAAGACCACCAATGGCAGGAATCTTATGCCAGATGTGTATCTCTTTTGCTCACAGATACTGAAGCTTCGGGTGCGACGAAGTATCTGTTAATAGTATTCAATGCCAGTAAAGAAACTATGGATGTCAAATTCCCGAACTCGGCCGCGGGCACAGCCTGGCAGTGCCGCCTCAATACTTCACAAAACAATCCTATAAACGAAGATAAGGTTGCCGACAAGTTCTTAATGGCGGCGAGTTCTTTGTGTGTTTACTCTTCACAGGCTTGACCGTTTGCACAAACTTTCTATTAAGTGTGAAGTGATGCACGCTTTGAATGGCAAGTAAGTAAAAGTTTTCAGGATATTTCAAATGAAAAAAGTGCAGG
>CAYPDN010000314.1:0-4757 GCA_964409445.1 uncultured Granulosicoccaceae bacterium | reverse complement strand
TCACACGGGCTGCAATCGCGGGTCTGGGTGCATCCACTCTGCTGATCTTGATCGGTGGCATGGCTCTGGTTTGGGTAAACAATCCTTTGATTCAACAAGTGGAGAAACGAGAGCGCAATTTAGACGCTATTGTCACTAATGCCGCTGATGGAATCTTCACGCTCGATTCCGAAGGGGATGTTCTGTCATTCAATCAGGCGGCGGAAAGCATTTTTGGATACCAGGCGAATGAGATTGTCGGGCAAACTGTCGCCAACTTGATCGAAGGTATCGATTCCAGATTAAAGCTTGCAAAACTTCATGGCGAAAGGAAAGAGGAGGTTGGCATGCGATCGAACGGTGAGAAGTTTCCTATAGCCGTCGCGGTCAACCCGATGGATCAGACATCATCGCCAATCTATGTTGGAATTGCTCGCGATATCACCGATCGCAAACACGCGGAGTTGGCAATGCAGAAAGCCCAACACGCGGCGGAGGAAGCCTCCGAAAGAGCCGTCGCTGCAAGTCGATCTAAATCTGATTTTCTGTCACATATGAGTCACGAGTTGCGGACGCCGCTAAACGGAATTCTTGGATACGCGCAAATCCTTGAACGCGACAAAGAGATAAGTGGTCTTCAAAGAGGTCACGTAAACTCGATCGTCAACAGTGGTGAGCATCTTCTAACTCTTATAAACGACGTGCTAGACCTCTCCAAAATTGAGGCGGGGCATCTGGAAGTTGACCCGCAACCGACCAATCTACACAAGCTAATAGAGTCGGTTGGTGACATCGTGAGCCAACGAGCGCAGAGCGAAGGATTGGATTTCCAAATCGAAGTGTCACCGGAAGTGCCGCAAAACATTATTACTGATGCTGCCAAATTGAGGCAGATTCTCATCAACCTTGCTGGCAATGCTGTGAAGTTTACCAGGCAGGGCAGCGTAACTATCCGCGTATCGGAATCTCCTCGAGACACACTCCTGATAGAGGTGATTGATACAGGTGTGGGAATGAGCGCCGAAGAACTGGAGGTCATCTTCGATGCCTTCAAGCAGGTCGAGGCCGGAAAGCAGTCGGGCGGAACCGGGCTGGGCCTGTCTATCAGTAAACGATTGGCAGAAGCACTGAGCGGCGGAATCCATGTCGACAGTACGCCCGGACATGGGAGCACCTTTGCCGTCAACATTCCACTGGTCGAGGCAGGTGAGGAAGAAGCCACTGCTCTGGTCAACGACGGAGGACTTTACTCGCAGGACTTTTATCTCGCTCCCGGACAGCATGTCACGCTACTGGTGGTCGATGATCGCGAGACCAATCGCAATCTCTTGCACGCTATGTTGTCCAAGACCGGATTCGACGTGTTGTTGGCGAACGACGGCATCGAAGCGCTAGAAATCCTCAACAGTAATTCATCCAACATCGACCTCGTGTTAATGGATGTGCGCATGCCCCGTATGAATGGTGTCGAGGCCACTCAGAAAATACGTGCAGACAATCGGTTAAAAGATTTGAAAGTGATCGCGGTGACAGCCAGTGTGTTTCCAGAGTTTCGTGAACAAGCCACTAAGTCCGGCTTCGATGATTTTCTAGGTAAGCCATTTCGTGCAGACGATTTGATGCAGAAAATTCAGCACCATTTATCTCTGGAGTTTGTCAACGATAACCAAGAGGATACAGCGCCCGACATCGCGAATAGAGTTATAGATGAAACTTCTAACCTTAACGCTGAAACCTTGCCAGCGGACATAGCCGATGACTTGAAGCAGGCATTGCAGATCAAAAACGTGACTGCCATTAAAGCGATAGGCAAAAAATTGATAAGCCAACCGGAAACGCAACAACTGGGTCAACGTGTCACTGAGTACGCCAGCGCTTTTGATTTTGCAAAACTCAGAGAACTGGCCGACCAAGCAGGAGCAATCAAGTGACTGAAACGAATACTGACCGACTGCTACTTGTCGACGACAACCCAACAAACCTACAGGTGCTTTTTGGAGCGCTGGAAGACGAAGGTTATGAGCTATTGATTGCCCAATCTGGGGAGGAAGCGCTGGAGATCGCCCATGCAGCAAAGCCGCAGTTGATTCTGCTGGATATAAACATGCCTGGCATGGATGGCTATGAGACCTGCAAGAAACTCAAAGCAGATCCGCAAACCCGTACCGCTGCCATAATTTTCCTATCGGCTCGGGGCGCAGTGGACGACAAGGTGCGAGGTCTGGAACTGGGCGCAGTCGATTACATCGAAAAGCCGTTTCAGTTCGAAGAGGTTCTGGCCCGTGTTCGGCAACACTTAATCAACTGGCACAAGAAGGACACGCTACGCAATGAAAACAAAAACCTCAAATCAGTGATCGATGGCGGATTTCGCGAACTGACCGAAGCAGACGTCGCCGCAGTGATGGTAGATGGCGAATCAGATAGTGTGGAATTCAAATCAACATTGCGTTGGAATTTGCACTCCGATAAGTCGGATAAGAATATCGAGAACGCCTGCTTAAAAACAGTGGCAGCTTTCTTGAACACTTCAGGGGGGATGTTGATCGTCGGAGCAGACGATGCTGGGCAGCCACTCGGTTTGGACGCAGATAAATTTGCCAATGAAGACAAGTTGTTGTTGCACTGGAATGGTTTGATCAAACAATGCCTGGGTGCAGAGGTGACATCCCGGGTTCGATCATTGATCTTGAGTATCGGCGACAAACGTGTGCTGACGGTGCAAGCCTTGCCAACCGCTGATCCTGTTTTTTTCCGCCGCGACAAAGACGAAGCTTTTTTTGTCAGAACTGGCAACGCTACACACGCGCTAAAACCCAGTGAGGTTCTGCGCTACATCGAAAGTCGATAGGCCCATCCCTGCAGAGTTACAGGGAGTTACAAGACATGCGCCGCTTCTGCATTCTAAGAATGAAGCAAATGTAGTTTATTGCTTTAGAGCGCCTGTCCCCGCTAATCGCGATCCCCGTTACTCGCAACAGACCAATCACTGCCGCATGTGTTGCAATGAAAGACCCTCAAGACTTACTGCAAAAAAATTAGGGGTCAAGTCGCACGCCGATGACGGCGTGCGACTTGACCCCTTATGTTTTTCAGACCCCTTATGTTTTTCATATGGTAAAGATTTGAACTTACTGCGTACCCCTGAGCTGTGAACAGCTTTGTATTGACTCCACTCATTCTGCCAGGAACATTTGGTGACAATATTATCGCGGCTTACCTGTCTTCAAGCTCTGGCTTGTCGAGTTGGACTTAGTAATTGAAACCGCCATTTAAATGGTGTCTGCAAGACTCCAAAGTCCTTCACAGGAGCATGTTAACCCACTAAAATGGGCGCAATGATTTTAGTCAGGAAACACTATCAATAGAATGATGAAAATTAACTTAAATGAACGCTGTGGTGATTATTTATGATTCGATCGCAGTCGTTAATGATTTCGGTCAAGCTTGCACTTACACTGACATTAGTTACGGGTTGCGGACAGATCAGATCTACACTGCCGTCTATGGAGCGAGTTGCAGATATCGCGAAAGAGTCTGCTATGGAGCCGGAAACCTGGGTGCCATTAACAGCCGCTGCTGTTATTGGGGTGACTGGTTCAGATGACAATATTTCGGATTGGGCCTCTGACCACACACCAATTTTTGGCAGTCAAAACAACGCCAGAAGTGTGAGTGATGGTGTAAGAAATACGTTGGTAGCCGGTATGGTGCTCTCCAGTATTTTTACGCCTGTAGCAAAAGGTGATAACACATTTCCAACTCGTCGCGTTGCAACCAATGCCCTGGCATTTGGAACAATTGCGGGAATTGTTGAAACCGGCAAGAGAACTGTCAATCGTGACCGTCCCAATGAACGCGACGATAGAAGCTTCCCGTCAGGTCATTCGAGCGGCTCGTTTTCTTCAGCGATTCTTATTGAACAAAACCTGAATGCCTTTGTTGAGCAGCCCTGGTTGCGTAAATCAATCAAGGCAGGGACGATTGGCGGCGCCGCGGCTGTCGCCTGGGCGCGAGTCGAGGCGCAGGAGCATTTTCCGGTTGATGTGCTGGTATCAGCGGCGCTCAGTAATTTTGTTGTGAAAGTATTTTACAGATCTATCGGTTCCGAAGGTCATTCTATAGCCGCACCTATTGCGATTGAAGCTGGCAGGCAGGGTTTTATGCTGAAACTGGGGCACTCGTTTTAATCTGAAAGCACATATAAAAAAATGCAGCTTGATCAATCAGTAGCTCTGTCTCCCGGGCAAAACCAGAGTATTGAACAAGGCCGGTTGTATATCTCTATAGTTTGCGCCTTATCAAACTAGCCCGGATTATTCATGAGTTGGCGAGCATATCGCGCAGAGATTTGTTTTCACAGGGAATTTCCTTCTTGAGTCGAATACTTATTGATATTTGCGAAAAGAAAAAATTTCCTGTGGAATCAAAGATCAAGTGAGATGCCGTCAATCTCATGAATAATCCGGGCTAGTGGGCTGTGCGGAAAGTTCGGTAACAAAGTTTTCACAGTCACAGTCACGGTCGTCAGAGCAAGGCGAAAAAACGCAGGCATAGCAGGGCCTACGTCAAGCCCGTGCTACGAAGACCTGGTTAACGCAGCTATGGCGGCCGTGCTATGGCGGCTGTGGCTTCGATCCGTGTTACCTAACTTTCCAAACAGCCCACTAGCGGTCTATGGATCATCTGATTGTTAAAAGAGTAAACTATTCACTGAGAAAGCACTGAAAAGAACAGATGTCGTGCTCGCATGCAATGGCATGCGAGCGCAATCAAGG
>CAYPDN010000313.1:0-4777 GCA_964409445.1 uncultured Granulosicoccaceae bacterium | reverse complement strand
TGCCGGACTCTGAAAATTATTCTGCGCCACACGCTTTCAGCATCTACTCATCGTATCGAGCCGAAATTTCGGGTTAAAGCAAAAAAGCCTAAGCAATGGCCTAACTAATGGCATACGCAATGGAAGTCTTGATCCTGAAATCGCAAACAGCTCAAACTCCGTCCTGCGGTCAACCAGTAAGGGTACCACAGAACGTTAGAAATACTTAGTTTCACAGTGCTTAGACAGGTACCAAATCCATCACCGTACAGCGTGGCACAGCTTTGAGGTGATTAAGTACCGTGACATCCAATAACTATTCCACGACAACGCGCTGCAGACAGATCAAAAAGCCCAGTGAACAAGCGCGGCAACGTTAATTGGCGTCGGGGTTTTGACAGTCACAACAACTTAATGGCAGCAACGTCTATTTATCCACCGCAGTTGGACCGGAGTTGAGCCGGATTCTGGCTTCAGCAGAAACTGCGTGCGCCTCCAAACCTTCGGAGCGTGCCAGCACCGATGCAGTTCGGCCCAGGGTCTCGGCACCCGTTGGAGTACAACTAATAACGCTACTGCGCTTTTGAAAATCATATACCCCCAGCGGGCTCGAAAACCGCGCGGTACCGGAAGTCGGCAACACATGATTGGGTCCGGCGCAGTAGTCACCCAGCGCCTCAGCAGTATATCGACCCATAAAGATCGCACCGGCATGGCGGATATCGGCGAGCAGATGTTCCGGATCTTCGACCGACAATTCCAGATGTTCCGGGGCGATGGTGTTGACGATTGCGGCAGCCTCGGCAAGATCGGCTACCTCAATAAAACACCCGCGATTTTCCAGTGACTGGCGAATGATGTCAGCACGGGGCATCTTTGTGATCAGATCCTCCATGGATTGTAAAACCTCATCGAGAAACGGCCGGCTGTCACTGATCAATATCGCCTGTGCCTGTTCATCGTGCTCAGCTTGTGAAAACAGATCCGCAGCAATCCACGATGCGTCGGTCCGGCCGTCACAGACCACACAGATTTCTGAGGGGCCGGCAATCATGTCGATCCCGACTTTGCCAAATACCGCGCGCTTAGCAGTTGCAACGTATATATTGCCAGGGCCGACAATTTTATCCACGGCAGGCACTGACTCAGTACCGTATGCAAGGGCGGCAACCGCCTGGGCACCACCAACGGTAAAAACGCGATCAACACCGGCAACAGAGGCTGCTGCCAAAACCGCATCATCCAGTTCATCGTCCGGAGCAGGAACAACCATAACGAGTTCACCAACTCCTGCAACTTTTGCCGGCAGCGCATTCATTAAAACCGAAGAGGGATAAGCGGCCTTGCCACCTGGAACATATAAACCAACACGATCAAGTGGTGTAATCCGCTGCCCGAGTACCGTGCCGTCATCCTCCTGATAACGCCATGATTCACTAAGCTGTCTTTGATGAAAGTCTGTTACCCGGGTTGCAGCACTTCGCAGCGCTTCAGCAACTGCTGCAGGTATTCTGTCAAGCGCCTGCGCCAACTCTTCAGTCGAAAGTTCCAGTGCGGAAGCTTCGGTGATTGTTCTGCGATCAAACTGACAGGTGTAACTAACTAACGCCGCATCACCGGTTGTACGTACATCGTTGATAATTTTATCAACAGTCTCGTTTACAGAACCATCTGATACAGCTTCCCACGCAAGCAACGCCGCTAAGCGTTCATTAAAATCAGGTTGGTTTGTTTGCAGACGATTAATACTTATCATCGGGCTATTATCAATGTATCGTCAGGGCATCGTCGGGAAAATTAAACTTATCCCTGCTTTCTACGCAGCGCTACAGCTTGTGCCAGTTCCTGCAGCATCTCTTCGGTATCAGCCCAGCCAATGCAAGGGTCAGTGATACTTTGACCTTTGGTTAATGGCTCACCTGGTGTGTGATTCTGCCGACCTTCAACAAGGTTGCTTTCAATCATAACCCCTATAATTCGCTTATCTCCATCGCTTATCTGACTACATATATCGCGATTGACATAGCGTTGCCGTTTGAAAATTTTGCGGCAATTAGCATGACTGCAGTCAATCATTACGTTCGGTATGACACCCGCTTTTTCCATCATCGCAGAAGCGTCATCCATACTCGCTGCGTCATAGTTTGTGTGCGGGCCGCCGCGAAGAATCAAATGGCAATCTTCGTTACCTGTGGTTGCAAAAATGGCACTGCCCCCTTCTTTGGTAACGGACAGGAAGTGATGAGGTCTTGAAGCGGAACAGATAGCATCTACCGCTATCTGCACACTGCCACCGGTACCGTTTTTAAAACCAACCGGTGCTGATATACCCGACGCCAGTTCGCGATGTCCCTGGCTTTCCGTAGTACGCGCACCAATGGCACCCCAGCCGACAAGATCAGCAATGTACTGAGGACTGATAAGATCAAGAAACTCACTGCCAGCCGGCAGACCAAGCTCGTTGATATTGCGTAACAACTTACGCGCAGTGCGCAAACCACGATTGATCTCGAAGCTATCATCAAGTCCCGGGTCGTTAATCAGCCCCTTCCAGCCAACAGTGGTGCGTGGCTTTTCAAAGTAGACCCGCATCACAACCAATAAATCATCCGCTAAGGACGGTGCGATCGACGCAAGCTTTTTTGCATACTCAACACCCGCTTCAGGATCGTGGATGGAACAAGGCCCCACAACCACCACCAGCCTGTCGTCTTTGCGGTGCAGAATATTATGAATACCGGCGCGTGCCGCAAGAACCGTTTTTGAAATCTCATCCGTTACCGGAAGCTCTGAAATCAGACTTGCAGGAGAGATGAGCTCCTTCAGTTCCTTGATACGCAGATCATCAGTGGTATGGGTCGCTTCTTGATTCATTTTGTGTCTTTCCAATACAGCATTTTGAGCTTGTATTTAATCTGAAATTTAACCAGCTTTAAAACTGACCGCAGCTTTGCAACATACCGAAAGGTTACAGCCCGTGACTACCGCTTTTTACTTGCCACAGCCTGAGCCAACCCGTCAATCAGTTGGTGAATTTTTTTGTGTTTCATCTTCATCGACGCCTTATTAACGATAAGACGGGAGCTAATATCACATATCGGTTCGATAACTTCCAAATCATTGGCGAGTAACGTGGCACCTGTCTCCATAATATCGACGATCAGGTCTGCCATGCCAACGAGCGGTGCGAGTTCCATTGATCCATAAAGCTTGATTATTTCCACTTGCTGTCCGCGACGATCGAAAAAGCGCCTGGCGACCTCCGGATACTTTGTCGCAACCCGCAGTACACCTGATCCGCGAGTCTCAACGCCTTTCTTGCCCGCCAGCACCAATTGGCAAACGCCAATTTCAAGATCGAGCGGTTCATAGATACCGCGGCCTGAGTGCTCCAGCAATATATCTTTCCCGGTGATGCCAATATCAGCACCGCCGTACTCAACATAAGCCGGTACATCACTGGCTCTAACCAATAAAAAACGAGTGTCTGGCTGACTGGTATCTACTCTGAGTTTACGAGTAGTTTCAGCATCTTCCGCGGGTTCTATACCGACTGCCGCAAGCAGTGGCAGTGTGTCTTTTAGTATCCGCCCTTTAGTAAGTGCGATAGCAATTGGCTGACTCATGACACCAATTAATCTTAAGAGCTGACGCGCTGAATTTTGGCACCGAGCGCATTGAATTTGTCTTCAATGCGTTCGTATCCGCGGTCAATGTGATAAACACGCTGCAGGTGAGTTTCGCCACTGGCAATCAGACCTGCGATAACCAACGACGCCGAGGCGCGCAGATCAGTAGCCATTACCGGTGCCCCGGTCAGCTTTTTAACACCGCGTGAAATAACTGTGTTACCACTGACTTTGAGATCGGCACCCATGCGCTGCAGCTCTTGCACATGCATAAATCGGTTTTCAAAAATGGTCTCTGTGATAGTTGCAGTACCTTCTGCAACAGAGTTCAGCAACGTAAACTGGGCCTGCATATCAGTCGGGAATGCGGGGTACGGTGCAGTTCTAATATCAACAGCTTTAGGTTTTTCGTAACGACAACTCACGGTGATTTCATTGTCATCGATCTGCAGATCAGCACCGGCTTCATCAAGCTTGTGCAGCACAGAATCAAGCGTATCCGGACGCGCATCTTTTACGGTCATCGTGCCACCACTGACAAGAGCTGCCACCAGAAAGGTACCGGTTTCAATTCTGTCTGGCACTACACGATAATGGCAACCGGTCAGGCGTTCTACACCATTGATCGTTATGGTATCCGTGCCCGCACCTTGAATGTCAGCACCCATGCCGATCAGGAAATTGGCCAGATCCACAACTTCAGGTTCACGCGCCGCATTCTCCAGCACTGTAGTGCCTTCAGCCAGAGTCGCCGCCATTAAAAGGTTTTCTGTGCCAGTGACAGTCACTGTGTCGAAGTTGATCGTCGCTCCTTTGAGCTTTTTGCACTTAGCGGTGATGTAGCCAGCCTCCAGCGTGATGTCAGCACCCATCGCGCGCAAACCATTGATGTGCAGATCTACTGGTCTGGCACCGATTGCACAACCACCCGGTAGTGAAACCACCGCAGTACCAAAGCGGGATAACAACGGACCCAGCACCAAAATCGATGCACGCATGGTTTTCACCAACTCGTACTCCGCTTCATAGTTATTAACGTCGGAAGCGTCAGCTTCGATTAGCATATTTTCGCTAAGAGTCAGTTTCACACCCATGCGACCAAGCAGCGTCATCGTGGTGGTCACATCGTTTAGATGAGGAACATTTTCGAGAGTAACCGTGTCATCACA
>CAYPDN010000312.1:0-4780 GCA_964409445.1 uncultured Granulosicoccaceae bacterium | reverse complement strand
GTCAGTGTATCTATCAGTACCACAGCTGGTGTACTGGCATGGATGTTACGCGGCGGCGCATTGTTCGGTAGCTTAATGGCCGCAACACCTCTGTGGTCTGCAATCGACCCTCTGCGAATTACCGGCTCAGGCAAAGACGAAAAAAATGACGGGAGTGACGGCAACTCGGCAGTCGAGGATATCTTCGAGTAACACGTACTGTTGATCAAACGGTTTACAACTAAACCGGATTAGTCCTCTCCAACATACAGGTCTATAAACACCGATTCGGAGCGCAGAGATCTATAGCGCACGGGCGTTTATCAAAAAAACACCATCCCCGCCAAATTCAAATTCCAGCCATGTCAGGTCCAGCGCGGCAAAGCGATGATCAACTGCCTGCATCGAATTACCAACTTCGATGATCAGGATACCATCGGGTTTCAGATACCGTTTTGCCTCACGCAACAAGCGCGCAACAATATCCAGACCATCATCCCCTGCAGCCAAACCCATTTGCGGCTCGTAAGTAAACTCGGCAGCAAGGCTATTCATGTCTTCGGCGTCGACATAAGGTGGATTGCTGACGATCAAATCGTACTGCTTCTGAGGTAATGGTGTTAATAAATCACCCTGATACAAAGTAACCTGGTTGTGCAGCCCATGTTTCTCCACGTTGAGCGCTGCCAGATCAAGCGCATCTTGAGAGAGATCTACCGCATCGACGGTACAATTGGGGAACGTTGTTGCCATTGCGATAGCGATACAACCACCGCCACAACACAAATCCAGGGCCGCTGCAGGCGTTTCTGATAACCACGGTTCAAAGTGGTTGTGAATCAATTCTGCAATCGGGCTGCGAGGGATCAGCGCACGCTCGTCAACCAGAAACTCAAGCCCGGCAAACCACGCACGGCCAGTAAGGTAGGCGGTCGGAATTTTATCTACCGCACGTTTTTCGAACCACTCTTTTGCACGCAGCAGCTGATCGGAACTGATTGGTATATCATAACTTTCAAGCGGCTCAGCCGGTGAAATTCCACAAGCCTCTAACGTCAGCCAGGCGGATTCGTCAAACGCATTGTCAGTACCATGACCGTAGACCAGAGGGTACCCGGCAAGATAGCTCTCCCCTGCACTGATAAGCTCTGCCAAAGTGCACTGTTCAATATTGTGTAGCTGAACTTTAGACATGAATTAATTATCGCGCGTGCCGTGTAGTAGAATTGTGAGGTAGAATGCAACATTCTACAGCACGGATGTAATCACTGTTGCAAGCATTAACAGATCGCTTAAAGTCGTGGCCACTTTATATTCTGCCGCACCATCTGGTGTCGCGATTTATCTACAAACTTACCCGGATTGAAAGCCGCCTTGTTCCCGCTGCAATCAGACAGTTCGCACGGCTTTTCAAGATTGACCTGCAGGAGGCGGAGCATCCGGACCCGGCATACTACAAAACATTCAACCAGTTCTTTACCCGGTCTTTAAAAAATGGCGTGCGCAGTATTAGCGGTGCAGAACATCAACTCTGTAGCCCGGTAGACGGCAGAGTTTCACAACTCGGCCCAATTACTGAAGGCACTATAATTCAGGCTAAAGGCCGCAACTATAGTGTTGCAGACCTCCTCGGCAACAGAGAAAGTGATATTTCTGCTTTTGAAAAAGGCACTTTCGCAACCCTGTACCTGTCACCACGCGACTATCACCGAATACACATGCCCGTTACCGGTGACCTGTCTGCAATGCACTATATACCTGGCAGACTGTTCAGTGTCGCTCCTCATACCGTCAGGGTCGTACCACGCTTGTTTGCACGCAACGAACGGGTTGTCGCACTGTTCAACACTAATGCCGGTAAAGTGGCTATGGTACTGGTAGGGGCAATTAACGTAGCGGCAATTGAAACTGTCTGGGCCGGCCTGATAACTCCGCCCACTCAAAGCAGCATCATTTATAAAGACTATGAGCCATCAACACATACTTTAGAAAAAGGTCAGGAGATGGGTCGATTTAATATGGGCTCAACAGTAATTCTTCTACTTGAAAACGGAACCTTCCGGTCAGACCTCGGTGCCGGTGATCCGGTTCGCATGGGCCAGTTTCTCGGCAACTTTTAGTGGACCCTCGCTCGGCAACATTTACTGGACAAGCTGCTCGGCAACCTTTAAAAGGCCACGGCTCTGCAGCCATTGCCTCGCATCATCAGCATCGCCCTCAAACCATGCTTTGGCACTGCCAAGTCTGAACGAATAACCCCATGCATCCATGTCTGCAAAAACTTTTTGCCGCCCCATATCAGGCAGCGCATCAGACAGAAGAATTTGCAAATAGCAAACAGCATTTTCTTCATCGGCATTGCCACCAGCATTGGTATGCAGTGACGAACGACGCTTGTCATCCATACAGGCAAAGTGACAAGATTCATGCAGCGCCGAGTGGACTGGTGTATCGGCTCGCAGATAGAGCACATCACCAATAAGTCCCGCCTCATCATCTCCCCAGAAACTACCTGGAATCTCAACATCGGTATCAACAACTTGTACCTGCATGCCGAGCTTACTAACCAGATCAATTAGCGCTCGCTGATCACAGTCTCTGAATCGAAGTACACCTGTCATCGGTGTTTCAGTTTTAGACACTACGCACCTGCCCAGTCAAAGCTCACCACTTCAGAAAGTGCTTCAACATCATCAAGCAGCACCATCATCAGTCGATCCACACCAATTGCAACGCCGGCACAATCTGGCATGCCGCTGTCAAGCGCTGCTACAAACCTTTGATCAATAGGTCGTTCTGCTTGATTATTATCCTGCCGGGCATGGTTGTCAGATTCAAAGCGCGCCAGCTGTTCTGCACCATTAGTTAGCTCGTAAAATCCATTCGCAAGCTCAACTGACCCGTAGTAGATTTCAAAACGGTTGGCCACAGGCCAATCTGCATCACTTTTGTCTATACGCGCCAGTGATGCCTGAGTTGACGGATAATCATAGATACAGCTGTATTGACCTGCGGGCATGCTATCCGCAAGTACTGTCCCCATAGCCAGATCCTGCAATGCATCAAAATTATTTTGTATAGACGCCGGCACATCGATTCCCGCATTCTCAAGAAAAGCAACAATCCGTGCTGCATCTGCCTGTGCCAGATCAATGTTTGCAACTTGCTGCCAATAATTTCTATAGCTGATGCAGCTTACCTCGAGTGACGCATCATCATGCAAGTAACGCAGCAGTGACTCAACTTCTGTAATTAATACTCTGTGATCGATCCCGAGCCGATACCATTCAAGCATCGTGAATTCGGGATTATGATGGCGGCCACTTTCATCAACCCTGAATACCTTGCCCAATTCGTATACATCGGGGTATCCGGCGGCCAGTAGTCTTTTTAGATGAAACTCGGCAGAGGTACGAAGATGTCTGCCATCGATCGCAAAACTTTCGATATTCGGATCAGTGGTTGCACCGTTTGAAAGTTGCGGGGTTTCTACTTCAAGAACATTCTGCTGATAGAACCACTCACGCAGGCGGCGAATGATGTCTGCACGTTGTTTCAGTGTATTGACACTGGCTGTGGGTCGCCAGTTAGTGACCATCTTTAACGCGCAACCAAAAGCTACTCTTTTACACGACCCGCATACTCACCAGTGCGGGTATCGATCTTGATAATTTCGCCTTCTTCAATAAACAGTGGTACTTTGATAACCGCACCAGTCTCCATGGTGGCAGGCTTGGTGCCACCCTGTGCTGTATCACCTTTAAGGCCCGGGTCTGTCTGTGCGATTTTCAGTTCGACAAAGTTCGGCGCAGTAACAGAGAGCGGTACACCATTCCACAGCGTGACCTCGACGGTGTCCTGTTCTTTCAGCCACTGCTTAACGTCACCGACAGCCGTTTCTGAAGCGCCGAGCTGTTCAAAAGTGTTCGGGTCCATGAAGTACCAGAATTCACCGTCTGCATACAGATACTGCATATCGGTATCCATCACGTCAGCTGCTTCAACAGACTCACCCGACTTGAAGGTTTTTTCCACTACTCTGCCGGTCTTGAGGTTGCGAATTTTTACTCGACTGAACGCCTGCCCCTTACCCGGCTTGACGAACTCATTCTCGACAATGCTGCACGGATCTCCGTCCTGCATTATTTTCAAACCACCTTTGAATTCGTTAGTGCTATACGTTGCCATTGACAGGACCTTTTCAGTAACTATGCGGATTATAGCGCTGCTCTGCCAGCCCGACCAGTTATAACGAACAGCTATAACGACCTTCTAAACGTCACACGGCGAGGTGGCTGCTGGTTACCGGAATAATCCAGACCCCGGAATGCAAACGGGCCGGTAAATACCGGCCCGCAATGTAACGCTTAACAGTTTGAATTCTAGCGGCGACCCAGCAGACTGCGCAGCAGGCCTGTACGATGGAGGTAGTAAAGCAATGTCATGATCGACGCGATTGCCGCTGCTAAATAAGTCAGGAATGCAGCATTCAGCACTCGACCCGCACCAGCGACTTCCTGCTCGTTGACGATACCGGCGTTAACCATCGCAGTCTTTGCTCTGGCACTGGCGTCCCACTCCACTGGCAATGTGATCACTGAAAACACAACTGCCGCAGCAAACAGTGCAACACCTACCAGCACTACCGGAGTTCCCAGGGCAGGTGCTGCTGACATCAGCAACATGCCAACCATTAATACTGGCATCGACATTTTGCTCGAAATGTTAGTCACCGGAACAAGCTTCGAACGCATCTGCAGAAACTTGTAGCCTGTGGCGTGTTGCAGCGCGTGGCCAGCCT
>CAYPDN010000311.1:0-4808 GCA_964409445.1 uncultured Granulosicoccaceae bacterium | reverse complement strand
TTCAGGGCTATACCGAGAACTGGCCTGCGATGAAAGAGCACCTGAAGGGATTCCCACCTGAAAAGATGGCAGAGCTGTGCGGCATTGATGCAGACACACTGCGAGAAGTTGCGAGAACATTTGCAGGTGCGTCAGCTGCGATGATCTTCTGGGGCATGGGTATCTCGCAGCATATTCACGGCACTGATAATTCGCGCTGTCTTATATCGCTTGCGCTAATGTGTGGTCAGGTTGGACGACCGGGTTCAGGTTTGCATCCGTTGCGTGGTCAGAACAATGTGCAGGGTGCATCAGATGCCGGACTAATTCCGATGTTTCTGCCTGACTATCAGTCTGTTTCAGATGACGGTGTGCGCAGTGCCTTTCATGATATCTGGGGTACAGAAAGTATCGACAGCGAGCGCGGCTTGACGGTTGTTGAAATTATGGATGCAGTACATGATGGTGACATTCGTGGCATGTATGTGCTTGGTGAAAACCCTGCGATGTCTGATCCGGATGTTGAGCACGCCCGTGATGCACTGGCCAAACTTGAACACCTTGTGGTGCAGGATATCTTTCTCACTGAAACGGCCAACTATGCCGATGTGATATTGCCATCGTCTGCATGGCCTGAAAAAACCGGTACTGTCACCAACACCAACAGACAGGTACAAATGGGTCGGCCGGCTATGTCGCCACCAGGTGATGCAAAAGAAGACTGGTGGATACTGGTAGAGCTTGCCAAAGGCATCGGCCTTGACTGGAAATATCAACACCCGCGGGAAGTATTTGCAGAAATGAAACTGTCGATGAATTCACTCGACAATATCACCTGGGAGCGGCTTGAAAAAAGTGCGGTGACCTATCCGTCATTGTCAGAGGAAGATCCCGGTCAGCCTATTGTATTTGGCGATGGCTTCCCACGCGAAGAAGGCCGCGCACGATTTACACCTGCACAAGTTACCTCGCCTGCAGAAGTACCAGATGACGAATACCCGATGATTTTAACCACCGGGCGTCAGCTGGAGCATTGGCACACGGGTTCAATGACACGCCGTGCTGCAGTTCTTGACTGGGCAGAACCTGAGGCGAATGCATCACTGCATCCGAAAACACTCCGCAAGATGCAGGTAAAGCCAGGTGAGATGATAACGGTAGAAACTCGTCGCGGTGCTATCAACATTATGGCGCGTGCCGATCGTGCGGTCTCTGAAGATATGATCTTCGTACCGTTTGCCTACGTTGAAGCAGCCGCTAATGTTTTAACCAATCCCAGTCTTGATCCTTTCGGTAAGATTCCGGAGTTTAAATTTTCAGCTTGTCGGGTTGGGAAGGCGCAGGCTATAGAAAAAGCAAGTTAGCCGCAGTTGGATAAAGCACAAGCGAGTTAAACCGGCACTGGTTACAGTGTCGCAGTGCCTCCTTAGGATAGTGGAAATCGGTTTCAGGAGATTCATTGTTGTTTATTGATGGTGTGTTTAAAACTCTGGACCCGATACTCAGAGCTCGTTTGGCGAAGGCTGATCGTGATCCGCAGGCGTACTATGAAAAACTCAAAAGTGCTGAGGGCGTTGATCATATCTGGCGTGACCTGCGTTCTATTGATGCAAAAAGCAGTGGTCTGCTGACGCATATTTCGGTCATGTTTGTGGTGCTGGGTTTTCTGGCCTCCAATGTAGATAATTTTTTATTGCGATTACTGCTGACGGCTGAGTTTCTGGCTTACATTCTTGCAGCGATGGTGCTGCTGCGATGTTTGGATATGACGGGGCCGCCGCTGAATGACTTACCGGATGATCCTGAGGAGTTAAGGGAAGTCCAGGCACGCGAGGCGCTGCTGCGCAAAACGATCTATGTGAGAGTTCTGCGGCTGGTGTACATATTGACGGCACTTCTAATTCCTATAGTCGGGATAAAGCTATTGGTGTACTAGGCAGGTGTACAGATGGCGTGTCGCCCACACCTAACTTCCACGTGCACAAGCTGGTTGTAGTTTAAAAAAACGATGTGTATTGTGTATGTGGTATACCACAGGGTGGAGGAGGAAACCTTTTGGCAGCCCGCAATTTACCGTCGCAGGCGGCAATAAAACTGCGCCCGGTGACATCAAATAATTCATTGAAAGACCATATCTATCCCGCGCTTCGCGCTGCGATTATGGAGATGGATATCTACAGCACCAACACTAACCTGCGACTTGACGAACGCCAGCTCGCAGAACAGTTACAGATTTCCAGAACCCCAATTCGTGAGGCGCTGGCGCAACTCGAGCGGGAAGGCTTTGTTGAAATTCGCCCTCGTAAAGGTGTTTATGTTCGTCCGAAAACACTACCGGAGGTGCTTGAAATTGTTACTGTCTGGGCGGCACTTGAGAGCATGGCCGCAAGGCTTGTCACCGAGGTTGCCTCGGACCGCGAAATTGCGTCGTTGCGCAAACTCGGAGTTAAGCACAGCAAAGACTCGAGCCGTGCAGATATTGCAGAATACTCTGAAGCCAACATCAAGTTCCACCAGCGTATTCTGGAATTGTCGGGCTGTGAGCTCCTGCGTAGTACCGCCGAGAGCCTGCTGCAACACATGCATGCTGTCAGGCGTCGTGCAATGCAGGAGACTGATCGCATAAGCCGGTCGGTTGTTGATCACATGGCAATTATTGAAGCGATAGAAAACCGTGAAAGTGAATTGGCAGCGATGCTGGTTCGGGATCACACGATGAAATTGCATGACCACATCAAAAACACCTGGCAGGAACTGCAGGAAAAGTCTGCTGCCACCACACATTAAGTCCGTTGACCAGTGCCCTAACCAATACGTTGACGAATGCGCTGACGAATATTGACCAATAGGCTGATAATTAACAACGGTATTATTTGATATGAACACAGGAATTAACGTATGTCTGTAGAGCTTAAGGAAAAACCCGAAGGTAAAACTAAAGGTCAGGAAGAGCAGCTCACCGATGGGTTTCATCTTCTTATCGATGCGCTGAAGATGAATGATCTGAATACGATTTACGGCGTACCGGGTATACCGATCACCGACTTCGGGCGCATGGCGCAAGCCAATGGAATTCGGGTACTGTCTTTTAGACACGAACAGCATGCAGGTAATGCAGCGGCTGTTGCCGGCTACCTCACGCAAAAGCCGGGAGTCTGTTTAACGGTTTCTGCTCCCGGGTTTCTGAACGGACTGACAGCACTTGCCAATGCTACAACCAACTGCTTTCCAATGATTCTGTTAAGTGGATCATCTGAACGCGAGATTGTCGATTTGCAGCAGGGTGATTACGAAGAGATGGATCAACTCGCGATCGCAAAGCCTTTGTGTAAGGCGGCGTTTCGCGTACTGCACGCAGAAGATATTGGTATTGCTGTAGCCCGTGCTATTCGTGCTGCGGTATCCGGCAGGCCCGGTGGGGTCTATCTGGATTTACCAGCTGCACTGTTCGGCCAGGCTATGAACGCCGCTGAGGGCGCTAAGTCTTTGGTTAAAGTTATTGATCCGGCACCAGCACAGTTACCCGGAGCCGATGCAGTTGAGCGCGCTTTAGGTGTTCTGAAGAGTGCTAAAAAGCCACTCATCATCGTCGGTAAAGGTGCTGCCTATGCACAACAGGATGAGTTGGTTAAATCTTTTATAGAAAAAAGCGGTATTCCTTTTCTGCCAATGAGTATGGCCAAAGGATTGTTGCCCGACAGCCATCCGCAATGCGCATCTGCTGCAAGATCACTGGTGTTAAAAGAGTCCGACGTTGTGGTGATGATGGGTGCAAGACTTAACTGGCTGTTATCACATGGTAAAGGAAAGAGCTGGGGTGAGCCCGGTAGCAAACGCTTTGTACAGATTGATATTGACCCGCAGGAAATGGATAGCAATGTTGAAATTGCAGCACCGTTGGTAGGTGATCTCGGCTCCTGCCTGGGAGAACTGCTGAACGGCATGGGCAGCAAGTGGGCTACACCACCCGAAGACTGGACAACAGCCGTATATGCCAAACGTGATACTAATATCGCAAAGATGCAGCAACGCATCGGCGCCGACACTGTGCCAATGGATTTTCACACAGCCCTTGGTGGTTTGCGTGAAATAATGGATCAGCGACCGGATGCGATGTTAATTAATGAAGGCGCTAATACACTCGATTTTGCGCGTAGCATTATTAATATGAGTAAGCCTCGTAAGCGTATTGATGTCGGTACCTGGGGCATCATGGGTATTGGTATGGGTGCAGCAGTTGCGGCTGCTGTGGAGACCGGATTACCGGTACTGGCAGTGGAGGGTGACAGTGCTTTTGGTTTTTCCGGTATGGAAATAGAAACTATTTGCCGTTATAAACTGCCGGTCTGTGTGGTGGTCTTTAATAACAATGGCATCTATCGTGGAACCGATACCAACCCCACAGGGGGTGATGATGTAGCGCCCACTGTCTTCGTTAAAGACAGTCGATATGATCTAATGATGCAGGCCTTTGGTGGTGACGGTGTGTATGCAACCACACGGGATGAACTAACCGCTGCGGTAAATAAGGCAATGGACTCTGGTACTCCTACGCTTGTCAATGCAGTTATTGATGAAAATGCAGGCACTGAAAGTGGTCGTATTGGCAACCTTAATCCGCAAAGTGTAGTCACTAAAAAAGCCTGATGGCAGGTCTGCGACTGTAAGTTATATTTGAATCTATTAAGTAAAGAGAGTTATGAAAGCACTAGAAGGCGTTAAAGTACTTGACTTCACCCATGTTCAGTCTGGCCCAACCTGCACGCAGCTACTGGCATGGTTCGGTGCCGATGTCATTAAAGTTGAGCGACCTGGTGTGGGGGATGCCA
>CAYPDN010000310.1:3541-4830 GCA_964409445.1 uncultured Granulosicoccaceae bacterium | reverse complement strand
ACCGGCAGATCAAAAATCATGAAATTCGAAGGTGGCTATCATGGTATGTCTGCTGAAGCGCAAATGAGTCTTGCACCGGAAGTTCAGGCTAACTTTCCGCAGGCTATTCCGGATAGTGCTGGTATACCTGAATCAGTACGTGATGAAATGGTTATTGCACCGTTCAACGATCCTGCGACTGTAGTGGCTCTGCTTGATGAGTACGGCAGTGACATCGCAGCGATTATTGTCGAACCACTGCAGCGTGTGGTGCCACCGCAACCAGGTTTTCTTAAGCTTCTGCGTGATGAGTGTAGTAAGCGCGGTATCGTACTAATCTTTGATGAGATCGTCACCGGATTTCGCCTTGCCTATGGTGGTGCACAGGAAGTCTATGGTGTTGTACCAGATATATGCACACTCGGGAAAATCATTGGTGGTGGATTTCCGTTGGCAGCGATCGCCGGCAACAAGGAGTTAATGGATCATTTTGACAAAGCAATTGTTGGCAAAGATCGATTCCTGATGCAACTTGGTACGCTTTCAGGTAATCCGGTAGCGGCAGTAGCGGGTATTAAAACCATGGAAATATTGCGTCGCGATGGTGCCTATGAAAAACTCCGCAGCAACGGGACCGCCCTTCAGGCGATACTTGCAAAGTATCTTGACAAGCATCCGCATCAAATTGTTGGTGATACAACACTGTTTGATATAGTTTTTACAGATCGGGAGGTTACGGATTATCGATCGTGGCAAACCGGTGATGTCGATAAAAATGCTTTGTTTAATCAGGTGCTGCGACAAAACGGGATATTCAAATCTCCCGGTAAACTCTATCCCTGTTTAGCTATAACTGATGATGACTTGGCTGTTACCGAGGCTGCAGTAGCTACTGCAGCTGCAGCGTTGTGATGTTTTTTCCACTAAGCTAATCAGCCACCTTAGTCGTTATTGTCTGCTTTGACAGATTGCATAAAACTTTTAAGTGCGGTAATCCTTGCATTGCGAATTTCTGCTGCAATATCCCTATTTTGTTCTTTTGCAACGGCTGCAATTGTGGCTGTGTCAATGTTCTCTGCAGCGAGCAGCGCTTCGCGCAAGTAGTTCGATTGTGGGTAGTCTCTATTTTCAAGACCTCTTCTGCCACGTGCATCCGCTTCGCATACCTGAAGATACAACTCAAAGCGTTCAGGTCTGCGAAATGCATCCAGGTTAGACAGCAACTTCAGAATACTGGTGGCTTTTAGTTCCAGTGCGCGATGACAATGTGAGTGGTAGCGCGCTACCAATACCGCGAGTTGTCGGTAGTC
>CAYPDN010000310.1:0-3441 GCA_964409445.1 uncultured Granulosicoccaceae bacterium | reverse complement strand
GTCATCAGCGTTAACGTCTCGTCGGCGATGCTGAAGCCCAGCGGTTTTAATTTTGCGCTAAAGCGTGCAACTCGCAGTACTCGTAACGGGTCTTCAGCAAATGCGGGAGACACGTGTCTCAGCACCCGCATCTCGATGTCTATTATGCCGCCGTAGGGATCGATCAGGTTGCCATCGCTATCCTTTGCGATAGCGTTGATGGTTAGATCGCGCCGCAGCAAATCCTCCTCAAGCGTGACCGAGCACGAGGCGTCAAATTTAAAACCCTGGTGTCCGGCTGCGACTTTGCGCTCGGTGCGCGCAAGTGCGTATTCTTCCTGGGTTTCCGGGTGGAGATAGACCGGAAAATCCTTTCCTACCTGACGGTAACCCATTTCTTGCATGTCTTTTGGGGTGGCGCCAACAACTACCCAGTCACGGTCGGCGACGGGTTGCTCCAGAATCTCATCGCGTAGCGCTCCGCCGACCAAATAGACAGTGAACGGGGAGTTTTTAGTCAATTTCGTGATACCGTGGTGATGGACTGACACTGTCCCTCAGCGAAAATGGGGCAGTTAGAATAAGCATACACAAACTATGAAACTATTCCCTTTAAAGCACAAAAATGCGCAGCGCAAAGATGCTGCGAGTTTCGGTAAAAAAACCACATTGCCAATTGCTCTGATACTGATGACAGGTTTGTTGGTCGGTTGCAGCACAGTCGGTTATTACTCGCAGATTGTTTCCGGCCATATGCGAATTGTAATGGGTAAGCGCCCGCTGGCGGAGGTCGCCACTGATGAAACAATTGATGACAGTATCAAACGTCGTCTGGATCTGGCGCAACGAGCGCGCGTTTTCGGCATAGAGCAGCTAAGTTTGCCGAATAACCAGAGCTATACCAGTTTTTATGACACCGGTCAGGATTATGTCACCTGGAACGTTGTGGCCGCACAAGAGTTTTCGCTGGACCCACACAATTGGTGTTTTCCGATTGCCGGGTGCGTTTCCTACCGCGGCTACTATTCAAGGGAAGATGCCCAGGCATACGCTGACGGGCTGGCAAAAGAAGGGTTGGATGTCACCGTTACCGGCGCTACCGCCTATTCAACATTGGGCTGGTTCGAAGATCCTTTGCTCAACACTATGCTTGATCGAAGCGATCCCTCTATAGCATCGCTGTTGTTTCACGAGCTTGCACACCAACAGCTATATGTCGGTGACGACAGTACGTTTAACGAATCGTTCGCCACTTTTGTAGAAAAAGAAGGGCTTAAGCAATGGCAAAAAAACGAGCAACTGTTAAATCCACAGCTCGATCAAAGCGCTATGGCAAAAGAGCTTGATATAAGAAAACGAAGACAGCAGCAGTTCATTGCCTTGTTGACTAATACACGCGATAGTCTGGTGGCATTGTATGAGAGTTCCAGTGAACCTGATGTAATGCGACAGATGAAAAAGCAACGATTTGAGCAGATGCTTGTCGAATATGAAGAGCTGAAAGCCAGCTGGGATGGTTACTCCGGATATGATCAGTGGTTTGAACAGGGGCTGAACAATGCCCGGCTTGTTGCGGTTGCTACATACAACGACTACGTGCCGGCGTTTGAAGTATTATTCAATGAAACAGGCGGTACTTTTGAGGACTTCTACGTTGCAGCACTTGAGTTGTCGAAGTTACCTCTGGAAGAGCGCACAGAAGAGATGCAGAAACTGTTGGCAAGATCTTCAGTGGTGAGTCAGTAAGCTCATGCAAAATGAGGTATACATCACACAGGTTAAACAGAACCATGCAACGTTTGGTGTGTGACAAGTGTAGTCCTTTGGGACACTAACCAGATTGAAGTAACAAATTTCCGGGACAGCACCGGGAAATAGAGGGGGTAACGGGGCAAACTGAGTTTTTGCTCCGGTCACGTCGATAACAGTTCGGCCGTGGACTGTCTATCGACCTATGCAGAGGCCGTCGAATATGACCATCTTTAATCATTACCAGTCGCGTTACGAAGTCAAGAAAGAAGAGGAATACTCACTGCAGGAATATCTGCAGCTGTGCAAGGAAGAACCGGCTACTTACGCAAGTGCTGCCGAGCGATTGCTGAAGGCAATCGGTGAACCTGAAGTCATCGATACTTCAAAAGACCCGCGCCTGAGTCGGGTGTTTTCTAACAAAGTAATTAAACGATACCCTGCATTCTCCGAGTTCTATGGCATGGAGGAGGGGATTGAGAATATCGTCTCGTACTTTAAACACGCAGCTCAGGGTCTTGAAGAAAAGAAACAAATACTGTACTTACTCGGCCCCGTTGGCGGAGGTAAATCTTCGCTTGCCGAGCGTTTAAAATCTCTGATGCAGCAAGAGCCGGTGTATTGCCTGAAGGGATCACCGGTCAATGAATCTCCACTCGGTTTGTTTGATCCGACGGAAGACGGTGCAATACTCGAGGAAGACTACGGTATACCGCTGCGTTACGTGCAAACGATCATGTCTCCGTGGGCGGTAAAAAGACTGCACGAGTACGGCGGTGATATCAGCCAGTTCCGCGTCGTTAAAAAGTACCCGTCAATTCTTGATCAGACCAGTGTCTCCAAGACCGAGCCAGGTGATGAAAACAATCAGGACATTTCAGCGCTTGTTGGTAAAGTTGATATCAGAAAGCTTGAAGACTACCCGCAGAGTGATCCGGATGCGTATAGTTATTCAGGTGCGCTCTGTCTTGCCAATCAGGGCCTGATGGAATTTGTCGAGATGTTTAAAGCGCCTATAAAGGTGCTGCATCCGCTACTGACTGCTACCCAGGAAGGTAACTACAACGGTACCGAGAGCATCGGTGCTATTCCATTTGATGGCGTGATCATGGCGCACTCGAATGAATCTGAGTGGCAGACATTCCGTAACAATAAAAACAATGAAGCGTTTATCGACCGCATATTCATCGTTAAAGTACCGTATTGTCTGCGTGTATCTGAAGAAGTCAGAATTTATGAAAAACTTCTGAACAGCAGTTCTCTTGCAGATGCGCACTGTGCGCCGGACACATTAAAGATGCTGGCGCAATTTGTATCGCTGTCGAGATTAAAAGAACCGGAAAATTCGAGCATTTATTCCAAGATGCGTGTCTATGATGGTGAGAACCTTAAAGATACCGACCCGAAGGCTAAATCCATTCAGGAGTATCGTGATTCCGGTGGTGTAGATGAAGGCATGACTGGGTTATCTACTCGATTTGCGTTTAAGATTTTATCCAAAGTATTTAACTTTGATGCCTCTGAGGTTGCGGCTAACCCAGTACATCTGCTGTATGTATTAGAGAAGCAGATTGAGAAAGAACAGTTCCCGAAAGAACTTCATGATCGCTATATGTCGCACATCAAGGAGTTCGTAGCTCCACGTTATGTCGACTTTATCGGTAAGGAAATTCAAACAGCGTATCTTGAATCTTATTCCGAGTATGGTCAGAA
>CAYPDN010000309.1:2217-4848 GCA_964409445.1 uncultured Granulosicoccaceae bacterium | reverse complement strand
GACCCGAATTTTTATATGGGTGCAATCGAGATGGGTACAGAAATGTGGTGGGGTGAGGGCACTTTTACACTTAACCGGTTTGAAGTTACCTTTTAATTCCCGGTATCAGTTTACGGTCCGGTGATGGTGGATGCCGCCATCACCAGCTGCGCTTGATGTGTAGGGGCTTGACAGGTGGCAGCTTGCCGAGACAAGCTTTCATCATTGTTAGCTGATTCGGTGGTTGATTGCACATCAAATTACTATCCGCGAAAAGAGCTGCGCCGTAATGCGCTCTGGTAGCAAGCGCGATGTATACGCCTGTGTAAAGTGCAGCGGCTGGATTGCTCATGGTGATCTGTTTTGCAAACACTGTGGCAGGCAATTCAATACTGAAGACATAGACTTTATGAGCGCCGCGGTCACAAAGGCCTCCACACTTAGCGCTCCAGGCCATTCCGCATTTAAAGAGTGTCTGAAATGCCCGGGTTGCAGTACGTTAGTTACAAATGAAGACAATTACTGCAAAAAATGTGGTTGGTACTTCGATGATGAAGTACGGGAGTTTATGACAAGCAGTGATGGCGACAAGAGCGCCAGTAAGTCCGGGTTTTTTAAGGGCGCACTGATTGTATTTTTGATTGGTGCTTGTTTCGCAATCGTCGGGTTACTTTAAGTGGTTCTGCCTCTGCGCATCCGTGCTTATATAGCGTGGGGGAGGGCTTGAGGTTCTGAAAGACTCTCCGTAACCGTTCGTCTAACGCCGTTTCGCTCAGGCAGACGAATTATTAGTGCAGCGTTCTTTAAAAACACTGATTGCCTTTGCGCTACCCTGCAAGTTAAATGTAGAGACTTTTATCGCTTCTGCGGCAAATGGCCGATAAGCCACGGTAACTTCAATGGCTGAACTTAAGGTGTTTATCACTTCGTCGGTGTTGGTTGCGGTTGCCGTATAATAGTTCTCTGATAGTTGCCAAATCCCTTCCAATACTTGATTACGGTCGGAAGTTATAGAAAGTCTGGTAATGTCAGTGCCCAATACTTCATTAACAGAAAAGCTAACTGAATAATTATTCTGCTCACAATTCAGTCTGATGTTCGGTCGATAGAATCCATCGGAACTGTTTTGGTATTCGACAGCCTTCAGGGAAGCACTGGCGTTGCCCATGCGCGTGCTCTGAACCCAGATGGCTTGTCGTTCATGATCAATAGTGTAGTTTGTGCCAACCCTAACGACGGGGGAGTCAGGATCAGAAAAACTAACTGAGTTTGATGCTACAGACGATTCAACAGAGTTGAGCGCATGGCGTATATTGGGCGCCAGAATAAATCCGCTTGCAATAACGCACAACAGCAATAAACTGTACGTTGCGAATTTGCCAGCGATTTTTCGTTGGCGGACTTTGTTTAATACGCGATGATAATCCTTATCAGCCGCTTCTCGTCGAACTACTTTACCTGATACGTTGCCGTAGTAAGTTGAGTGCTGGAAGTTTTTTACCAGATCCCGATTGTGTTTGTTGACAAGAATTACACCGAATACAACAGATAATGTCGCCGACGCACCGAGGATGAAAAACACATTTTCAATTGAAACGGCCAGAGCGCTCACGGTTAGGGTCAAAAGTGCGAGAGCCAATATAGGGTTTAGGTGAAAAAGTGCAAACGGTCCAAGTATGGCGCTGAGTAAACACTGTTTGTAAGGTGACTTGCGCACGATCGCTCCCTCGTCGTGAAATCTAGTGTGGTCAAACAAATTTCGTTACTTTATAACGGTTTTAACGTGACTTTCTTTAACTAAGCGCGCAAAAGAACTGTCAACAGGTGAAGTGAGTCCGGTCTCTGGCTGTGGATGACTGGCTCAACAGACTGCACCAGCTGAAAAGTGTGATCAAGACCATATAACCTTCAAAGTGCGCAGTCCCGGTTTGGATCAGGTGTTGCTGCTGCGCCAAAAAAGTCAGTACCAGATTGAATGTCGTCATCATTGAATGGTAGTAATTTGGTAAGAACTTCTATCGGTTGTCGGATTAAGCTTTGATTGCACCAGTTTAAGTGAGGGAAAATCACGCGCTGAGATGTGCTTTTTTTACTTGCGTACACATTATTTAATCTCCGTAAGGAGACGAACGTAAAGTAAGCGCTATCTGCGGCATGGCTTTAACAGCGGTGATGTTATACCAGCGTAAAAACGGGGAATGAAATGAACTCCGCAGTAGAGAACTGTTATAAGCTTGAAACGAACTTTGAAAACCGGGAGGCCATTTATATTGAAGAAGCAGTCCTGCATGTTCGGGTAAAAAATATCAGGACAGATCCCTGTAAGGAAGTGGTAGCGGCCGTCGTCGAAGAGATTCCCACGCCCGGGTTGGGAATCAACACTTTCCGCGACCTGGGTGTAACCCGTCCGGTCAGTTGGAGCATTAGTACAGGATCTATATTCGAAACGCGATTTTCTGATAGCAGTTGGGCGGCTGGCTATGGTGGCTGGGATTTGTTCTTCTCACCTCGCATAATTCGGGATGTTTTAGAACTTGCCAGTGGTTGGAGCAAAGATCTCGAACTTTCTGCACGCTATAGTGAAGTCTATGAATTGTTGATCAACAGCCGTGCTTACCAACCGACAGAATTTCTATTTCCCGGCAAGCCCGA
>CAYPDN010000309.1:0-2117 GCA_964409445.1 uncultured Granulosicoccaceae bacterium | reverse complement strand
CTGATCAAGGCTAATGGCGCAGTGTGCGGCAAGAGAGATTTGCTAAGGCACGTGTGGGGGAAAATACATATTGAAGTTGGAGCGATCGCCAAGTGTGTTTCGCTACTTCGCTCAAAATTAGAAGCCCGAACTTCGCTTCAGCACGAAGCTCGATCATCAGATCGGTATATTGTGACAGTTCATAGGGTAGGCTATAAATTTAACTTTGATCGAAGCGTCAGTTGTTACCAATAACATCACTTTAAAGTAATAATTGCCTCGGGTCTGGATTGCTGAGTGAATACTTCGAACCTAAAACCCTTTGATGGGATTTCAAAGTATGTATATATCTCTATCCGGGGTGTCTGGGTTGTTAGTACTGCGGACTGGGTATTGCCTGAGTTCTGGTTGACTCAGCTGTTGTTCGCATTTCGGCTGTAACTTCCTCAGGCCTGGGTGTAGAGCGCATTTATGTAGCATATTGTATCGAAGCAGGGATCATATTAGTTTAACTTAGAGGTTATTATGTATATTAAAAAGTTTCTGGCAGTTACGTCTCTTTCGGTGTCATTGTTTGCGTGTGGTGGTTCAGACAGTCCTGCTCCAGCACCTACAGAAGAAACCGCTAGCGAAAATATACAGACGGAGAATGATAGTAATAGTAGTGAAAACTCAATAATCGACGGATCAGATACATTTGATAATGCGACGCAGTTTGTTGGAACCTTATTCTTTGAACAGCTTGAGCAGGTCGTCGATGATGAAGTTACTTTCCATAGACTTGATGTTGCTCAGGAACTCGATATTTTAGGTTTTTACAATTCGAATGTTGATACCTGCAGGGTAACCGGATTTTCTGTAGAAGATGAAGAAACCAATCCGGTCGATTTGGTCGAGTTTAGCCCGACTGTCAGTGCGGGTGAGACTATTATTCTAACCGGAGCCTCTGGAACATTCGCTACATTCTCACGTACTTTGCTGTTTGATGGTGAAGCTATCTTGTACCTGCCAGAAAGTGAGCTTTTGTCGCCAATGCCGCAAGATTTAGTGCTGGACATCCCAGGAGATGAATTTCCGTCTTTTAATAACGTGGCTATACCAAATGTTCCGGCGCTTGACATAACTCCCGCTCAGGATCAACCGATAAACGCCGATACCGAATTCCGTTGGAACGGGGGTACCGAGGCTCTGGGTCTTGTTACAATCGATGTAGACTTCACGATGGGTGACGGTATTAATCTTGGCGTTCTGTGTTTTCCCAGGGATGACGGAAGTTTTGTTTTTCCTGCTGATGTCAAAGAACAGATTGGTGAAGCGGTTGCTGATCAGGCCTTGTCTTATTCGAGATCAGCGTTTAATTTTCTAAAAAGCGGAAATGCTGAGCTATGGATTTTTAACGAAAGACCGGAATGAGCTTATTTGCCATTTGAAAGTTAATCAGATCGACAAAACCAGGGGAGTGTCTCCTGGCGCAGTTTTCTTATGAACACACAGGAATGGCCGGGCAGACCGTTTATATTCGCAGTACTTGGAGCGTTGAGTGCTGTCGCAATTCACCTGCTGACAGATAAAATAAAACCTCCCGATAGTTACTTCGATCTAAGAATCTCAGTTGCTGCAGCCGTTGCGGCTTTCAGCGCTGTGTATTCTGTTACAGCCCACCGGCATACCGTATTAAGGTGTTTGTTGTATGCCTTGATCGTAGCGCTGGTGATCGGTGGTATTTGCTATTGGCGATTGCTTATCCGATGGCCTGATGGGTTCAGTTTTGTTGCGTTAGCTGTAACGATCTTTGTTCTGACACCGTTTTTCCAGTCGTCTTTACACAGCTCTTACAGAGACTACAAAGCGTTGCACCATTATGCCTGGGGCAACTTGCTGGTTGGTGGGTTGGGGATTTTGTTCATGGGTTTAAGTTTTGCCCTGGCCCATCTAATAGCCACACTGTTTTCATTAGTAGGTATAGACGTTATAAAAACCCTGCTGCGTGAAGACCTTGTTGTATCGCTCCTCTGTGGTACAGCACTTGGTGCTGCCATCGGTGTTTTGAGAGAGCATAACGCTATTGTGTCGTCCACGCAGAGTGTTGTGCAGAGTGTCTTCTCGTTATTTGTAACACCACTGGCGCTGGGCTTGGC
>CAYPDN010000308.1:0-4862 GCA_964409445.1 uncultured Granulosicoccaceae bacterium | reverse complement strand
CAGGCTAGGTCTTGCTCCATACCGCATATTCATTGCCACACGGATCGCTAAAGTGAAACCTTCGGCCTCCCGGAAATGAAAAAATCTCCTGCACAATAGAACCACCGCAATCCTCAATTCTTTGCTGCGTTTCCTCAAGCTGTTCACTTAAAAATACCACCAGTGCACTACCATCTGATGTCACAGATTTTTTATCAGACTTATAAAAACCCCCATCGACACCCTGATTAGCAAAGGCAGTGTACTCCTTTCCAAAATCCGCGAACTGCCAACCGAATGCAAGTTCGAAGAATTTCTTATTGGCGGGAATATCGCACGCTGGCAGTTCTATATAATCAATCTTCTCGTGAATAGTCATGCGCTTTTCTCTTTGCATACAATTTCTCCTTTCATAGTCAACCAGCGTTTTGAAATACGTACTTCATCTCAATAATGAACCCACTTTGTTACGCCAGGTTAATCGCCTGTCGCAAGCCGCACATACTTTCGTGGCCAGATTTGTTTTTGCAATCTGCTTCTTCTTCGACAGGCTTCTTCGCATCACCTGTTCTTTAATAGAACGCACGTAGCTACCAGGGCAACACCTCGCCATCATAAGTCAAAAACTTACCTGTATCTTCAGGTGTGAGCTGCGACAATCGATCAATCAAATACCCGGCAGTTTTGTCAGGTGGGAATAACTTTCCCTCCGGCACATTGCGCTGAAAAGGTGCTGATAAATCTGTTTCTGTGGTACCAGGATGCAATGACGTTACACACACATTAGGCAGAGTGCGCCGCCACTCGATGCTGAGGTTTTTAATAGCCATATTGAGTGCCGCTTTGGAACATCGATAGCTATACCAGCCACCCAGGCGATTGTCTTCAATACTCCCTACTTTGGCAGACACAGTTGCAAACTGCCTGACAGGTTCTGCAATATCGAAGGCAGAACTCAACGCCGCTTTAAAATGCTTAGCTATTAAAAGTGTCGCCAGAGCATTTAACTGAACATTGCTCATAAAAAACTCCGGATCAACGGTGCGCACGGTTTTTTCAGGCATGTTCGATCCGTGATGCAACATACCGGCAGCATTAATTATCCAGTGCACTTCTGTAAATTTCGATGCATACGCACTGATACTCGCTTCTGAACATAGATCAACCGACTGCCAGGTAACATTCGATTCGCTCGTGACGGGTGTGTTGTGCCTGGTGGCAAACACTTCCACATCGGGATAGGTCTCGAACAACTTTTCAATCAGTGCAGATCCAATCCCGCCGCTGCCGCCGAATACGATTACTTTCAAACCTGTCTCGAAATCTTCAATGAATGTGCAGCTTAGAACCGCAGCGCCTCTCGGCACAACAGTTGCCGGTATCCGGGCTTTTAGTCTCGATCAGCAGTGTGATTTAATTGGATATAATTACATAAAGATATGTTTATATGTATATTTCTTGCTATATTTCCCTTCTCTAATTGATTTTCACCATAGCGATATGAATAAAACTAATATAATCAATATCTTAAAAAACCGCATCCTGATACTGGACGGTGCAATGGGCACCATGATTCAGCAGCACGAGCTCGAAGAAGCGGACTATCGCGGTGAAGAATTCAGTCAACACGGCTCGGAATTACGCGGCAATAACGACCTTCTGTCCCTCACTCGCCCGGATCTGATCTCGCAAATTCACGAAGACTATCTGGCAGCAGGTGCAGATATTGTCGAAACCAATACTTTTAACGCCACCCGCATAGCGATGGCTGACTACGATATGGAAGATCAGGTAATCCGTATCAATCGCGAATCTGCGAAGCTCGCACGGGATGCTGCAGACAAATATTCAACATCAGACAAACCACGTCTGGTGGCAGGAGTTCTCGGCCCTACTAACCGCACCGCTTCTATTTCCCCAGATGTAAACGATCCGGGCTTTCGCAATGTCACCTTTGACGAACTGGTTGCCAACTATCGCGAGTCATCAATTGCGTTACTTGAAGGTGGTGCAGACATTCTGATGATCGAAACTATTTTCGATACATTAAACGCCAAAGCTGCAATCTTCGCTGTACGACAACTGATCGAAGACACTGGCGTTGATACACCGGTGATGATCTCCGGAACAATTACCGATGCATCTGGCAGAACCCTCAGCGGCCAGACAACCGAAGCCTTCTGGAATTCAGTTCAACACGCTAAACCTGTAGCGGTAGGTCTTAACTGCGCACTCGGACCAAAAGATCTTCGTCAATACGTGGCAGAGCTTTCGCGTGTTGCAGATACTTCAGTCTCTGCACACCCTAACGCTGGTTTGCCAAACGCATTCGGTGGTTACGATGAAACACCGGAACAAATGGTTGAGCATATTCTGGAATGGGCTGAATCCGGATTCCTGAATATTGTCGGCGGCTGCTGTGGCACTACACCTGCGCACATCAAAGCGATTGCAGAAGCGCTTGAAGAAGTTAAGCCACGTACAACACCACAACCAGATATCGCCTGCCGTCTTTCGGGACTGGAGCCATGCACAATTGACGCAGACAGTCTTTTCGTCAACGTTGGTGAGCGCACCAACATCACAGGTTCCGCGGCATTCAAAAAGCTGATTGTTGACGGTGACTATGAAAAAGCACTGGAGGTTGCCAGACAACAAGTTGAAAACGGCGCTCAGATCGTTGATATCAATATGGATGAAGGTCTGCTTGATTCAAAAGCTGCCATGGAACGCTTTGTAAAATTGATTGCAGGCGAACCCGATATCGCCAAAGTACCTCTAATGATAGACAGCTCCAAGTGGGATGTCATAGAGGCCGGGCTAAAATGTGCACAAGGCAAATGTATCGTTAACTCAATAAGCATGAAAGAAGGCAAAGAGGAGTTTATCCGCCACGCACGCCTGTGTCAGAAACACGGTGCCGCAGTAGTCGTTATGGCGTTTGACGAGGACGGCCAGGCAGATAGCACAGAGAGTAAGGTCCGAATATGTACCCGCGCTTACGACATACTGGTTAACGAAGTTGGCTTCCTGCCTCAGGACATCATCTTTGATCCGAATATCTTTGCCGTCGCTACTGGTATTGAAGAGCACAATGACTATGGAATAGCGTTCATTGAAGCGACACAGCAAATCACACAAACACTGCCGCACGCCATGGTAAGCGGCGGTGTATCTAACGTATCTTTCTCTTTTCGCGGCAACAATACAGTACGCGAAGCGATTCATTCAGTGTTCCTGTATCACGCGATCAAAGCTGGAATGAAAATGGGTATCGTCAATGCCGGTCAGCTGGCAATCTACGAAGATATTCCAGCTGATCTGAAAGAACGCGTTGAAGATGTTGTACTGAACAGACGCGACGATGCGACCGAGAGACTACTCGAGATCGCAGATAACTATCGTGGTGACAACACAGAAACGGAAGTGCGCAACCAGGAATGGCGCGAACTCCCGATCACAGAACGACTGTCTTATGCACTGGTTAAAGGCATTGCGGAATACATAGAAGAAGACACCGAAGAAGCAAGACAGCAATACGACCGGCCTCTTCATGTTATTGAAGGACCATTGATGGATGGCATGAACATCGTCGGTGACCTTTTTGGTGAAGGAAAAATGTTTCTGCCGCAGGTGGTAAAGTCAGCGCGCGTCATGAAACGTGCAGTTGCGTGGCTAATGCCTTTTATGGATGCCGAAAAAGAAGGACAGGAAGCCCATAGTAACGGCAAAATACTGATGGCAACCGTCAAAGGCGATGTTCACGATATCGGTAAAAATATTGTCGGTGTTGTATTGCAGTGTAATGGCTATGAGGTCATTGACCTTGGCGTGATGGTGCCTGCGGAAAAAATAATCGAGACCGCTGTAGCTGAAAAGGTAGATATTATTGGCCTCTCAGGCTTAATCACACCGTCGCTTGAAGAGATGTCAAGCTTTGCCAAAGAAATGCAGCGACGCGAACTCGACATTCCAATCATGATCGGTGGTGCAACAACATCAAAAATGCACACTGCGGTAAAGATCGCACCACACTACGAGCACCCGGTTGTCTATGTGCCGGACGCATCACGTAGTGTTAGCGTGGCAAGCAAACTTCTGAGTGATGATCAAAAAACTGCATTCTTTGAAGATCTCAAAGAAGACTACGCAAAAGTACGTGAACGCTTCACGCAACAAAATGAGCAGCGCCAGCTATTGTCACTGGAAAAAGCTCGAGCTAATTCCTTTAAAAGCGACTGGACGGCAACACCACCAGCCAAACCGAATATGACTGGTGTCGAGATTATCGACGATATTTCATTCGCAACATTGCAACCCTATATCGACTGGACACCATTCTTCCATACCTGGCAACTTAAAGGTAAATACCCAAAGATCCTGCAAGATAAAAAGCTCGGCAAGCAGGCGACTGAGCTTTTTGCAGATGCGCAGAAAATGATCCAGACTTTTATTGATCGACCGGAAATTGTGGCAAAGGGCATTGTCGGGATTTTTCCGGCCAATACAGTGAATGCCGATGATATCGAAATATATAGCCATGAGAAGCCCACCAGCATAATTGCCACACTTCCTGGGCTGCGACAGCAAACTCAAGTCCCTGAGGGTAAACCTAATATTGCGTTAGCCGATTTTGTAGCTCCCGCTTCAACAGGGGTAACAGATCACATCGGTTGCTTTGCGGTAACCGCAGGTATTGGCCTTGATCAACTTATAGAAGAGTACGATCAGGAGAATGATACCTATTCAAGCATATTGGCCAAAGCCATAGGTGATCGGTTTGCTGAAGCTTTCGCCGAATACCTGCATCGCGAAGTACGAATAAATCATTGGGGCTACGCGTCTGACGAGTCACTCACACAGGACGAAGTAATAGCGGAGAA
>CAYPDN010000307.1:0-4865 GCA_964409445.1 uncultured Granulosicoccaceae bacterium | reverse complement strand
ACTGTGCGGTCAAAAGTACTCAAGTTGCATCCAGGCGGGCCTCGCAGCCCACTAGGTTCAACTAAGTGCTTAAATCCGATCCGTGCGATTGGAAATACTGCAAATAGAAGTCTTGTGTGAGGCAGTACATGGATACTGTCTCACGCTTTCCCCCAAGGAAAATTTTAATGAATAAAATAAAACGCTTTTTGCCGGTAGTTTTTATAACTGTTTTTATTAATGGCTGGTTTGCCAGTGCGCTGGCGCATGACCCGAAGTATCACGGATTTAATCTGACCACTTTTGATCCGCCGTTCCCGGCCCCCGAATTTCAACTGCCAGGTCTAGAGGGTGGGGAGTTTACGCTTGAAGACTACAAAGGTAAGTTTGTACTGCTGAATTTTTGGGCCACCTGGTGCCCGCCATGTCTGGAGGAAATGCCTTCCATGGAAATCATCCACCAGCGTTATAAAGACAAAGATTTTACCGTCGTTGCAATTTCCAGTGACGAAGGTGGTAAAACAGATATAGACCCATTCATTGATAAACTGGGGGTTACATTCCCGATCTTAATGGATTCTGATAAAGCGGTATCTTCCGTCTATGGAGCTGTCAATTTGCCTCTGTCGTTCATCCTTAATCCTGAAGGTAAAGTCATTGCGGGCTCTGAGGGAGAGCGCGAATGGGACAGTGAAGAGGCCATGTCAGTGCTTGAAGAGATGTTCGAATCGCCATGATGTCTATCGCGCCAATCGCCACGCCAATGGTTGCAAGAGTGGCGGCGTGTGCACTGGCAGTGCAGCTGGTGCTCGGGCTTGCAACTTTTGGTAATCCTGCAATGGCGCAGGAGGATGATACGCTCGCCATTATCAATGACTACCAGTTGAAAATGTCAGACGTCAACGCGCTTATTTCAACATTGCCATTAGGTGATCAGGTATCTATTCGTTCTGATCCTGAAAAATTTGCCGAGTCATTAATACAGGAAGAAGTTCTTTTTCAGTTTGCTCTGAAAGACAGCTCTGAAAATGATCCGGAGCTTCGCGAAGAGCTCAAAGAGCTGATCGTCAATCATGTGATCGATAAGTTTGTTACTCAGAAAGTGATTGTCAGTGATGCTGAAATAGAAGAATTCTACAACAGTAACACCGGCGCTATTCGTGGTGAGACAGTGCAGGTAAGCCATATTCTCACTGAAACTAAAGAAGAGTGTACAGCTCTATTCGCAAGGCTTGAGCAAGGTGAATCGTTTGCCGAACTCGCAACTCAGTACTCCATACACGAACGGTCTGCCGCGAACGGCGGCGCGCTCGGTTCTATGATGAATCACGACGGTCCACTGGGCTTTGAACAGGAACTGTTTGAGATTCCGGAAAACGAATACAGACTGTTCGAGAGTGAAGAGGGTTGTCATATCGTCGTGATTACCGGGAGCGAAACACCTCCGCTACCACCGTTGGAAAACGTTAAGCCGGGAATCGAAAATCTGCTGAAGCGTGAAAAGGAAATTGCAGCTCTGCAAACACTGATTGAAAGGGCTCACAGCAGTATTGAGGTTATCCGGCCCGGCGCGTCGGAAGAAGCTCAGGAAGAAACAACAGAAGGATAGACCAGGCCTGCGGCGTATTGGTCGAAGGTGATCTTAACTATTGTTGTCGAAGCCGTATGTTTAGCTGCAAATATTCTATTGGTTTAAGCATGCAGTTAGAACCAGTTTACTGAAGCTTAATATCGAGCTCTCTTTATCTGCATCCGACTCCTGCTTCGGATATTTATAAGACTCCCTGAAGATACCGATCGCAGTCTCATCGCTCACCAGTTGTAACATGGTTTGCAGTGGCACTCCGGCCTGTCTGGCTGTCATCGCAGCTTGGGCGACCTGTTGCATTTGATTGCAGAAATCCTGTCGCTCACTGGCTGCTGCAACTGAGGTACAAAGTAATAGCGCGATGATGATCCGGTGCATTGATCTATGTCCATGCCTGTTTAGAGATTTCTGTTTAGAAATTTGTAGAATCGATATAAATGTCAAACCGCTAAACTACACCGCTGAACTATTTAGTCAACTTCATGGACGAACAGGTTCCTTACACGCTGATTAGCGAATCCATATCAGCTGAATTCAATGTTGTGGAATCGTCTGGGCGGCGTCACCCTGACTATGGCAGAATGTTAGGTGACTCATTTAAAACAGCAATGCAACTGGATGCAACGGAGTAATTATGAACAAAGAAATCAAAGGCCTGGAAGTCGATTCTTGCGTGCTGCCTTTTTTGCCGATGTTGTATACCGCCTGGTCCAATGAGGTTATATCTCCGGCTCAGATTCGGGGCATCGAAAAGGTTCTGCGTACCAGCAAGTGCATGTCTGCTGATCAACGCAAGCAGGTCAAGCAATGGCTGGATCCTGCCAACCCGCCATCACCCGCCGTGGTGCAGAGCTGGTTGTCATATATTCGTGAGAACACCGATATCGACAAGCGATGCTCGGTGGCTGATCTCGGCGCTTCGCTGGCTAGTGGTGATCCGTTGCCGAAAAACTGCGCGACTCGCAAAGCACTCGAGGAGATAGAGACAGACCTCTGTATTTTGGGTGAAGAAGCGACCGCAGAAATGCTGGGTAAAGATTGTGCGGTTGCAAAGAAGCAACGCAAAACTACGATCGATACAAAAAAACTCAGCAAGTATCTGGACGGCAAGCATGTAGCCCTGCGCAAAAAAGTACGCCAGTTTTTCCTTGATCCGAAGTTATCTCTTGATCGTATTCCGGAACACAAAGACGACTACCGCGAACTGATTTTCGAATGGTGCGAAATGACGGCACAGGAAGGCTGGGGTGCATTGGCGTTCCCGAAATTTGCCGGTGGAAAAGATGACGTAGAGAAATATATGGCGGTCTTTGAAGAACTTGGCTACCACGATCTTTCCCTGACTATTAAATTCGGCGTGCAATTCGGTTTATGGGGCGGCAGCGTTTACTGGCTGGGTACGGACAAACACCATCGCAAATATCTGAAGGATATTGGCACTCTCGCATTACCTGGTAGCTTTGCAATGACAGAGGGCGGGCACGGCAGTAACGTTAAAGACATTGAAGTTACCGCTACTTTTGATCCCGCTCAGGATGCCTTTATTTTACACACGCCAAATGAGCTGGCTCGTAAAGAATACATTGGCAACGCCGCTGTTCATGCGCGGGCTGCTACTGTCTTTGCACAGTTGGTCACCAACGGCGAGTCACATGGAGTGCATGCTTTTGTGGTGCCACTCAGAGACGAAAAAGGCAACTCACTTAAAGGCATCCGCATCGAAGATAACGGCCGAAAACTCGGTCTCAACGGTGTTGATAACGGTCGTATCTGGTTTGATAACGTGATCGTACCCAGAGATAACCTGTTAGATAAATTTGGATCGGTCGATGCCGAAGGCAATTATTCAAGCCCTATCACCAGCCAAAGCAAACGTTTCTTTACCATGCTTGGAACACTGGTTGGCGGACGTGTAGGCGTACCGTACGCCGGATTAAGCGCTGCTAAGCTGGGATTAACCATTGCGATAAAATACGCAGGCAACCGAACCCAGTTCGGCCCCAATGGCGGTGATGAAGTCAGTATTCTCGACTACTCCACCCATCAGCGCAGATTGATGCCGTTGCTGGCCAAGGCCTACGCATTCCACTTTGGCCAGCGCTACAGTCTGGAGCGCTACGTCAATAAAACCGAGAAAGATGGTCAGGAGGTGGAAGCGGTTGCTGCAGGCATGAAATCTCTGTGCACCTGGTTTACCACCGAAGCGCTGCAGGAGTGTCGCGAGGCGTGTGGTGGCAATGGCTACCTCTGGGAAAACCGCTTTGCAGATATGAAGGCCGACTCTGAAATCTTCACTACCTTTGAAGGCGACAATACGGTTCTTCTGCAACTTGTGGCAAAAACGCGTCTGGGTGAATTCAAAGACAGCTTTGGCAGCATGGGGCTTATTGGCACGATGAAATTCGTTTCAGATATTGCGAGCACTAAAATCAATGAATTAAATCCGATTATCACCCGCAACGTTGACCGTAAGCATTTATTAAGTCGCAGCTTCTACACTGCCGCTTTTAAATACCGCGAAGAATATCTGACACGTCTGGTCGCACAGCGATTGAGTAAGCGTGTTAAAGGCGGAATGGATTCTTTTGACGCGGTTATTGAATGTCAGCCAATGATGGTAGATATGGGTAAAGCCTATATTGAAAGGCTGGTTCTCGATCAATTTATAAAAGGCGTGAAGGGAGCCGATAAAGCTGTTCAAAAGCCGTTGATTTTGCTGGAGCGGCTTTATGCTTTGTCAATGATTGAGGAATATAAAGGCTGGTATCTTGAGAATGGATATATCGAAGGCCGCAAAGCTGTCTATATTTCCAAAATGGTAGATGAGCTGTGTCTCGAAACCCGTGGCCATTGTCCGGATCTGGTTGATGCCTTTGGAATTCCAGACGGAATTATCACAGCACCTATTGCCACTGAGTATCCTTACACGTAGCGCTAAAATACTATCTCCGATTTAACGGATGTTGTCCGTTAAATCGGAGACATAGTTAATGCAGCTACGCACCTCGTTTCAGCAGTGCTGCAGGTGTGGCTTTAAGCGTTATTAACAACCACATCGCCCCGGCAAACAAGCACAGTGTGCTTGCAGTTACCGCGACCAGAGCGCCTGTCCAGAAACTGCCGCTACTGCTAATTTTTAACCAGTAGGTCAACATTATTTGTGCAAGGACACTGCCTACTGCCATTGCGAATAATGACAATACCACCGACAACAAGCCATACTCATAAACCACGCTTTTCATAACATCACTCATGCGTGTGCCCATGGCGTGCAGCACTGATGCCTCATAGATTTGTC
>CAYPDN010000306.1:0-4880 GCA_964409445.1 uncultured Granulosicoccaceae bacterium | reverse complement strand
GCCAAAGTATCTGCAATTAACTGGATGCCACGCCACTCTTTTTATCTGTCGATCCCGCTTGCGGTATTGTTGCCTCTTGCTTTCAGCATGGTTTCAAGCCGTACCGGCATTTCAAAGTTGATTAACTGCACAGCCAAAGCGGGCTTTGTTGCTGTTCTGGGTATGAATGTCTTCGCCAGCTATAACTACTTCTACAAAAGTGAATACTGGCGTGATGATTATCGCTCTGCCGCGAGTTATCTCGCGACGCAACCACATGAGATGGATAGCTCCATCATGCTGTGGGGACATCCCCGTCTGCTCTCATATTACGGCGATAACTCCACTCAGGACCGCTGGGAAGTTAATCCGCGACCAGTGAGCACCGTCATGGATGATGTTCGAGGCAACAACGGAAATGTTTTTGTCGCCATTAACAGAGAGTTTACCTGGGCGAGAAGCTTGCCCCAACAGATTGACCTGCAATCACAGGTGTCGGATAACTATGACCTGGTGTCAGTAAAGAAGTATGTGAATTTTAATATTTACGAGTTCTCTCATATCTCAAACAACGTGACCGAAACATCGCAGGCAGCACCCATGGTGGTTGAATCAGTCGCGATGTAACTGGCGCAGTACACAAGCACATCGGCATGACACCGATGTGCTTCGTTATCTCCTGACAGGGTTTTATGCGACAGATGCCATTTTTGGCGAATGTCGCTTTTTCTTAGCTACCAGCAGTGCCTAGTTGGTTATACTCTGATTCGTCTCCCTGATTATCCTGTGCCTTAATGCATGTTAACCCCACTGTAGAACGGACAGAATTTCCACCGGTTACAGAAGCTGCCAACTGGATCGAAGGTCGGGTCTTTCCGTCCGACCTGCCATTATTAAATGTGTCTCAGGCAGTGCCTGGTTATGCCACCAGTGACGATGTGCTTGAGCATATGGCTCAGGTGCTGCGTGAACCGACAGTTAGCAAATATGGACATGCACTCGGACTGCCGGCACTGCGTGAAGCGTATGCTGCGTATCTCGCAGTTAATACAGACCATATTAGCCACAACAATATTGCAATCACTGCCGGGTGCAATCAGGCATTTCACGTCGCACTGACCGCACTCGCAAAATCCGGTGATCAGGTTCTGCTGCCAACGCCGTGGTACTTCAATCATAAAATGTCACTGGATATGCTTGGTATAGAAACCGTACCGCTGCCGTGCGCACCCGAGCATCAACTGATACCTAATGCCTCCGATGCCGAAAAACTAATTACTGCCAAAACCCGTGCGATCGTGTTAGTTACTCCGAACAACCCGACTGGTCAGGAGTATCCTGCCGCTACTATCGATGCGTTTTATCAGTTGTGTAAATCGCGTGGGATCACTTTAATCCTTGACGAAACATATCGCGACTTCAGGCGAGACACGGCCACACCTGTTCACTCTGTGTTCACTGATCCGGACTGGGCACAAACAGCAATACATCTTTACAGCTTTTCTAAAGCTTATGCACTGGCAGGTTACAGAGTCGGGGCAATGACAGCCGCCGAAGACTTTCTGACCGAAGTTACCAAGGTACTCGACTGTGTATCGATCTGCGCGCCGCAGCTCTCGCAAAGAGCATCCCTCTTTGCACTGCAACACGCACAGAACTGGAAACAGGAAAAATGTACCGAAATGCATCAGCGCGCCAGCGCTTTCAGCGATGCCTTAAAGCACAATGATCACGGCTATCAGATCACCGCAATGGGTGCATACTTCGCCTACCTGGAGCATCCCTTTGATCTGCCTGCCCGGCAACTCGCCAGGCACCTGTCAGACGAGGCTAATCTGCTCGCACTTCCTGGCGAAATGTTTGGACCGCAACAGGAAAAACACCTGAGGGTGGCATTCGCCAATGTCTCAATCGATGCTATGCCGGAAATTGCACGCAGACTGGCGGCATTTCGCCCGTAGTATTGCGGTATCAAATACTGTAAACCGCAACATATCGTATCAACTACGCCAAATTTACAGATTATTTCAAACGAAACAAGCGATTAGAAAGTTGACTTAGCTATACTACCGTTGTCCTCCAAACATGCCGTCAGAGCGTTGCAGAGGTCACGCGAATTACTTAATAAGGGGTTAAACTCCTTCTAAAATAGGAAATTATTATGCTAGGTTCTATCATCTCAGCAGTACTCGGTGGCGGCGGCGGCCTTCTTGGCGGCAACCTACTTGGCAGTCTCACCGGACTTGGAGCTGAGGGCGGCACAGGTAACATCGTTAGTGCTATTTCAGGATTGGTCGGCGGTGGTGCAATCGGTGGACTAATGGGCCGAGGCAGCGATGCTGCAGCAGCTGGTGAAGCAGCAGCAAGCGGTTCTATCAATCCTAAGCAAATCATCGGCGGTCTGCTCGGTGGCGCTGGTGCAGGTGCAATCGGTAACGCGGTAATGGGTTTAGTGATGTAAACGCCAGCACCGATAAGTAAGCTTAAAAAACGCGGCATTGCCGCGTTTTTTTTGTCTTCATCAAACGCAGAACTACGATCGGCTAAACTACATCCCAAATCCCCACCCAATCCCTATGCGGTGGAACATGTACTTCAACGGTATCGCCTCGCTCTATTTTCCCCTCGCGCTCGACCCAGGCAGTCACACCGCGAATACCAACCGCACTCTTAACGAATAACTTACCTGTGCCTGGATGTTGCTGTTCAATTATCTCAGCAGGATACTTACAGGGTTCGTTTTCTACATCTACTACCAAACAAGCGCCACTGCTGAATAACAGCCTGGTAGCAGGTGGTATTTTTGTAAATTCCGGCACACCGGTTAAGCACAGATTTGCACCCAGCCACTCGGGCATAATCGACGGAATCTTCATATTCTGCGCAATTACCTGTAACTCTTCTGCAGATACAATTGAGATCTGACGAGTATTTCTTATTGTTGTACCAACTGTGTATTGTCTTTTTACTCGAACACAGGACTCACGCGTCAATCCGGTATGCGAATCACCATCGATTCCACTGAATGAGACAGTTACCGAGTCTCGGGCCACAGTAGTTATATTGCTGTTCTCATTGGTATGTACGCAAAGGGAATCTACAACACCTCTACATCCTGAATCAGTAATGACTGCCATACGTTCCCCACTCTGCGCAAAGTTTTAACTGTTAGCAAATTGTGCAGATCTACTGCTCCGTTTTGATCGGAGCGCCGAAATTTATTATAACCTGAGGATCAACAAATTCATCCTGACCAGCATCACCAACGCCGAAATCACTTCGATTAATACTAAACTCGCCTCGTCCGACATCTGCTTCCAGCGACAATAAAAACTCTACCGAACGGGTATTTCCTCTGATAGTAAGTTCACCGGTAACGCTAAAAGAGCTGCTATCAATCTTTTCAAAGTTTGAAGATAAAAAGGTGGCCGTTGGATATTCTTCTGCGGCAAACCAATCTGCCGTGACGACTGTATCATCCATCTGCGAATCACCAGTACTCACTGTAGCTGTCGCAACCGTTGCTGAAAGCATAGAAAGCGCAGGCTTTACCTCATCAACAAACAAATCAACGCTAACCTCGGTGAAGTTGCCAATCAGTGGCTGTCCCGACTGCGTGGCGATAAAGCCTACCGTTGCTGCGACGCCCGCATTCTCAGAGCTATTACCCGAGTCGCTCGACGCAGAGGCCGATACTGCGCCGTTTGTGTTTACTGATTTAGCCTTGTCGATCGAACTGTACAGGAACAAACCCGCAGCACCCGCCAACAAAATACCTGCCACGATGCCATGATTTAAATCATGTGTATCCTGATGACTGTCCGCAATCAACATGCGTGAAATTAATCTGTCACGCTGAACAAACTGATGAAAAAACGCGGCGCACACATGAAGCAATACAAGCAGCAACAGTGTGTTGGCAAGCCAAATATGCACAAGACCCGCTTGAGCCGCCAGCGCTTCTTTGTCTGACATCGAGGAAAAAAAAGAAATATGTGGCCAGGGTATAGCACCGAACAACAGCGTTTCGAGATTAAGCGGCGACACAGACACAAACACCCAGCCGCTCATTGGTATAACTACCATTAACAGATACATCATCATGTGTGTGGCGTGCGATGCAACGCTTTCAAAGCGTGGAGTACCCACCGGCAATGCAGGAGGTTTGTGTGTAAAACGCCAAATCACCCTTAGCGCAGCCAGAAACAATACGGTAATACCGAAGGATTTATGCCATTGCGTTAACGTAAAACGCAACGGATCGGTCTCTTCCAGATGGGTCATATACTTTCCCATCGCCAACAGACCGATCAAAAAAAAAGCGATCAGCCAGTGAAGGCTGATCGCGACAGAGGTGTATCGTTTAATTTCTTGCACGAATAATCAGCGGGCTACTCTGCTGCATACATTTCCGCCTGGATCTCGAGCTTCACTTCATCACTGACGAAAGGTGCACTAGCGCCCAAATCCCAGTCAGAACGTTTCAAACCACCAACAGCAGTGATACCCACTACTGGCTTTTTACTTCTTGGATGTAGCATTGCCGCATTGACTGTAACCTTCAGTACCACAGGTTTTGTCACCTCTTTAACAGTCAGGTTGCCGGTCAGGTCGTAGGTTCCGTCAGCGTTAGCCGACAGCTCTGAGCTGTCAAAATTGATTGTGGGATTATTTGCGGCGTCGAACCACTTTTCACCGGTGATGTGCTCATGCCAGATTTCGGAACCCGTGTCGACGCTGTCTGTGACGATCTCTACATTGACTTTGGTGTTAGTCGGCTCAGCGGTGTCCAGATCCATTGCAATTTTAAATTCATCAAACTGCAGTACCGGGTTTGACAATCCCAGATGGTTGTATTGAAAGTTGACATAAGCATGTGTCGGATCGACAAAATACTTGCC
>CAYPDN010000305.1:0-4899 GCA_964409445.1 uncultured Granulosicoccaceae bacterium | reverse complement strand
TTCAAACTCCTGAAGAATACAGGTATTAACTCAACCCAGTAGTTTATCCGCCAACAATCCGCTAACCCTTTCGCAAAGCCAGTTGTGACCGAGTAGCGGAATGTTGCCGCTTATAAAAGCGACGTGCCCGCCGCGTGTAGTTAATTCAAAATGCACTGCATCCGAGAGCTGATTGTTTCTGGGTATGCACTTCTCACTAAAAAACGGATCATCTGCTGACCATAAAATGTGAGTAGGTATTTTAATATTGATTAAGTCTTTCAGTGTGCTCGCTTTTTGGTAGTAATCTGCGTAGCTCTCATAACCATGTAACGGTGCGGTTATGTGGTGATCAAACTCGAAAAAATTCTCTACAGAATCAAGATCGATTTCGTCAAGGCCGAGTTCCGGATATCGCGCTCTCTTGGCGCTGAAAGCAATTTTTAGCTGATTGATCAATCTGCGCTGATAAACTCTTGAGAAGCCCTTATTCATACGCTTTGCCCCTTCCTCAAGTACCAGTGGCGGGCTAACCGATACTGCGAACTGCAATGCGCTTTCGATGCTGGTGCCAAGGTATTTTAAAAGTGCGTTACCCCCGAGTGAAAAGCCCGCAGCGGCTAACGGTATTCCAGGGTATCGTTTGGCAACCGTGTCGATAACCAGGCTGATATCTCGCGTATCACCGCTGTGGTATGAGCCACGGGTTTTGTTTGGTTCACCACTGCAGCCGCGAAAATGCATAAGCACTGCGCGCAAACCTTTTTCGTTTAACGAATGCATCAGGCATCTTGCGTAGTGTGAATCTGCGGAACCGGTTAATCCATGAAAGATAACAACAATCGGTCCGTCGTTTTCTTCTGTCCACATTAGATCAACAAAGTCGTTGTCCGGTGTTTTTAGTCTCTCAGGGCTTGTGACTGGAGTCGGGGTGCGTTGGACTTTTGCAGCCCACAATGTTTGTGCATGAGGATTACGAAGCCACCATGCTGGACGGAATTTACTCGAATGAAGCATCAGTTGGCGAGATTCAAATTGGTGAGCTTGATAGAGTATGTGGCGAACAGATAATAACAATAATAATGAACATTCTGATCTCCAACGACGATGGCTGGTTAGCACCAGGTATTGCAGCACTCGCCAACGCGGTACAACCCTTTGCAAGTATAAAGGTTGTGGCGCCAGATAAAAATCGCAGTGCCGCGAGTAACTCGCTAACTTTGATGCGACCGCTCAGAGCAATACAGCAAAAGCCAGACTGGTACAGCGTTGATGGCACTCCTGCGGACTGTGTCAATCTGGCGTTGAACGGGCTGTTCGACTGGTCACCGGATATTGTCGTCAGTGGAATTAACGCCGGTCCTAACCTTGGTGATGATGTTGTCTACTCCGGTACGGTTGCCGCTGCGATGGAGGGCTACTTTCATGATCTGCCGTCAATCGCTTTTTCTTTAGCTGATGTCAGTGGCGGGTATGAAGTGGCTGCACAAATAGCGGCCGGTTTGATAAAACCCTGTGTTGAAGATGGCGGTAAACAAGCAAGCATTGTTAACGTCAACCTGCCAAATATTGCTTCTGCTAAAGCGGCAAAGCTTTCAGTAACACGGTTGGGGCTTAGAAGTCGGGCTGGTGCTAAGCGCATAGAGCAGACTGACCCGCGTGGCGAGACAATCTACTGGATTGGTCCGGTAGGTACACCGCAGGACGCAGGTTTAGGCACTGATTTTCACGCGGTTGCCAGCGGCGAAGTATCCATTACTCCTTTATCTTACGATATGACTTCACATGATCGTATCGCAGCTTTGACTCAGACACTGTCCGGAGGTGTGGCTTGAATATGGAAGCGCGTTACAAAGGTATCGGTATGACCTCGGTCAGAACCCGTAAGCGCCTTGCTGAAAGACTGCGTGACAGTGGTATTCACAACGAAGCGGTGCTGAATGCAATAGTTGAAATGCCGCGCCATATGTTTGTGGACGAGGCAATGGCGACACGCGCTTATGAAGACTGTGCGTTGCCGATAGGTGAGGGGCAAACCATCTCTCAACCCTATGTGGTGGCGTTGATGACGCAGTTGCTGCTCGAAAGTCAGTCTGTCGATCGTGATCTGCGCGGGACAGTGCCGGCCAAAGTGCTGGAGATCGGCACTGGCTCAGGTTATCAGGCAGCTATTTTGTCAACGCTTGTCGAGCGGGTTTACACCGTCGAACGGATTCGTTCGTTAGCGCACCGATGCAGCAGAAAATTTGGCAGCATGGGAATCCGCAATATCAGCTCCAGATATGCCGATGGTTATGACGGCTGGGTATCAGAAGCGCCGTTTGACGCAATTGTAGTGACTGCCGCGATGGAACAGGTGCCCTCGGAGCTGACTGACCAGCTGCGCCCCGGCGGGGTGCTTATTGGTCCGGTTGGACCCCGTTCTGGTGCGCAGCAACTCTCGGTGCTTCGCCTCCGGGAAACTGGCCAGCTACAAACTCAGCAGGTGGCATCGGTGCGATTTGTACCGTTTCTGTCCGGGGTTTGCTAATCCTGTGTGAGTTTGAAGCCAGATAACCAGAAGCTGCGTCTTATGTTACTTCGCTACCCGATTCGCCGGTTTTTACTTCATTAAGGTTACAACTATGAAGTAACTGGATTAAGAAGTACCTCTTCAGCTCTGTTTTCATTGCAGATTTTTCTATCCTGTCGTATAAATGGCCTCTTCAGTCAGCGACCACGCACCGCTGATTGCTTTTAGCGTTTCATCGCTGGATTAAGTCCGCTGCCGTATTTCCGTTGTTCTCCCGGTTTCGGATGTTTCCTTGCATGAACCTGCGCCACTTTTTACAAACAGGTTGAGTATGAATAAGAAACTGCTGGGCACCGCCGTTATTGCCGCATCTACCGCCGCTTTCACCAGTGGTTGTGGAATTCTTGAAACACTGGAGGTGCCAGATGTGCCAAAGCTGGCGCTGCCGAGCCTTCCAAACATTCGCTTTGACACCAACACTTATGTTGTTCAACCTGGTGACACTCTGGAGTCGGTCGCAAGTCGTTACGAAATCGATCCCGACTCCCTCATAGACGTCAACTCGCTGGAGCTGGCCAAGCTGTATCCCGGTCAGAGATTAATACTGCTGCGCGGAGACGACAGCAATGCAATAGCGGCCAGAGCCGGTGCAGAAGTACCTATTGATGGTGTTCAGGCAGCAGGTGTCGGACAACCGATTCCAGTACCTAATGCTACACAGACAGTGAGCGCAAACCCTGACCCGGTAGCTGATCCGACAGTTATTAGTTCAGACGTGCTGGTGCCAAACCCGAATGTATCGACAGCAGGTAACGAAGAAATTATTGGTGTTGTCACCAATGATGCGCTGCTTGATGAGCAGCCGATCTTTGTTTCTGAATCTCTGCCAACTTTGCCTGCCACACCAGCAGCGGTTGAACGCCCACAGGGTGTTGAAACAATTGTTCAGGAGGTCAACGTCAGCCCGGCGCTGGGTAGTGAAGAGCTCGCCACAGTCCCAACCGCGGGAACAATTGAAATTGTAGATGCAGCTTCAGGTGGTCCATCGAAGCGCATTACGGTCAACAACCACGCGCAGGGCTGGAACTGGCCGGCGCTGGGGACTATTACTCAGGAATTTGATCTGCGCGAGATTAATCGTCAAGGACTGGACATCGATCCTGGCCCGGGCGCCGCGGTTCAGGCAGCTGCCGATGGTGAGGTGGTTTATAGCGGCAGAGATCTGGCAAGTCATGGAAATTTGGTAATCTTACGCCACGACGACAACTTCCTTAGCGCTTACTCAAAAGTAAGCGACATTTTTGTTAAGGAAAATCAAAAGGTTAAAGCCGGAGACTTGATCGCATCCGTCGGTGGTGATAAATCTGGCAGCAACGAAATCCACTTTGAAATCCGCAGAAACGGCGAGCCAGTCAACCCGATTGACTATTTACCGGCGCTATAAACTACACTTGGCACAGAACTTGCATACTCTAAGCAACGAAGTTTGCAGCTGTGCCAACAATGCGCCAATCGCCAAGCGGGCTAACGCCCGGCGGTTTCCACTAACGGCACATCGGACCCCTGATTCATTCAAGGGGTCTGGCAATACTTCGCTCAACAACAATAATAAATAGAAAAGCTAAATGCGGAGATTGAGATGGGCCAGAGTGAACTTGCAGCATGGGATTCAAGTGAAGAACGCGTAGCGCAAAGCTCGCGTGTTGAAGATGTAGTTGATGAAGTAGATAACGAGCAGGAGCAAGAGGAAGAAGAAACTTTTGCCGACCAGCTGCGCAGAACTAAAGAAGCATCCCCCAGCAGTAAAGCCAGATCGCGCGATATGGACGCGACACGGCTTTATCTTAAAGAGATTGAACATTCTCCGCTGCTGACAGCAGATGAAGAAAAACACTACACGCGACTGGCTCAGAAGGGTGATGAGAAGTCCCGTGCAAAGATGATCGAGTGCAATCTTCGATTGGTAGTAAAGATCGCCAGACGCTATTTAAACAGGGGTTTGACGCTTCTTGACCTGATTGAAGAAGGTAATCTTGGACTTATCCATTCGGTAGAGAAGTTTGATCCGGAGAGAGGATTCCGTTTCTCTACTTATGCAACCTGGTGGATCAGACAGACCATTGAACGCGCGTTGATGAATCAGACCCGGACTATCCGTCTGCCTATTCACGTTGTTAAAGAAATGAATGTATACCTCAAGGCTGAGCGACGTCTTCAGCAGAAGATGGATAAAGAACCCACTGCCGAAGATATCGCCGCTGAGTGTGAAAAACCCGTTGCAGACGTTAAGCGACTACTTGGTTTACGTGATCGGGTAACGTCGGTTGATGTATCTCTGGGGCCGGACGGCGACCGCCCGTTGCTGGACATCATCCCTGATGACAACAACCCTGATCCCGCCTGGAAGC
>CAYPDN010000304.1:0-4945 GCA_964409445.1 uncultured Granulosicoccaceae bacterium | reverse complement strand
ACAATGAAAGCAATAAGAGCCCATAGCTTTGGCGGACCCGAAGTTCTTCAACTCGATGATGTCGACGATCCGATTGCCAAAGACACTGAAGTGGTGGTTGAAATCAAATCTGTCGGTGTAAACCCGGCCGATACTTACATGCGTGGTGGCGCTTATGCGATTGTACCGACGCTTCCCTATACCCCGGGTGGTGATGCTGCCGGAGTTATATCTTCAGTTGGTAAGAATGTCAGCGACTTAAATGTCGGTGATCGAGTTTTTGTTGGTACAGGTCTGGGCTTTAGCATGACGGGTTGTTACGCAGAAAAAGTCGTAAGACCAGCTGCAGACGTAGCGAGGTTGCCAGACAATGTCAGTTTTACCGCAGGTGCGGCGCTGGGGGTGCCGTATGTAACAGCTCACTATGGACTCTTTGCCCGCGGTAATGCGGTTGCCGGAGAAACTGTTTTTATACACGGAGCCAGCGGTTCAGTGGGTACTGCAGCGATTCAGCTGGCAAAGCACGCTGGCCTTAAGGTTATTGGCAGTGGTGGTTCGGACAAGGGTCGGCAGTTGATTCTCGACGAAGGCGCTGATCACGTCGTTGATCATACCAGCGACGGTTACCTTGAAAAAGTTCGTGAGTTGAGCGGTGGTGAGGGTCCGGCTTTAATTTTAGAGATGCTGGCTAATGTCAATCTGGCAGCAGACCTGGATCTGGTTGCGAAGTACGGCAGAATTATTGTGATAGGCAACCGCGGTGAGATCACTATCAACCCACGTGTGACGATGATGAAAAACCTCGATATCAAAGGCCTCGCGTTGTTTAACGGCACTCGCGAACAGATGGAAAACATTGTTGATGATCTGCTCTCGGGTTTGAGTGATGGCAGCCTGAGGCCTGTTATAGGGCGAGAAATGCCGTTGGCTGATGCAGCGAAAAGCCATACTGATGTTCTCGCACCCGGTGCATATGGAAAAATTGTCTTGTTACCTTAACGAAAAAGACAGTACATACTATTTGCGTCGAACAAAAATTAGCTTTCTCGCACATCTCAATTAACTGTGTTTAAACCATCGCAAGATTAGCGAAACAATCTCTATGGCAACTTACGAAATCGAACCCGGTAACTCACTGTTCTACGAGTACACTGAACCTACAGCGGCCAGCAGGTTAACTTTTGTATTTTTCAATCCGCTCACCGGCGATAGTAGTATTTGGCAAAACAGTGTGGCGACAAAGCTGATAGAAGCAGGTCACGGTGTACTGGTTTATAACATGCGCGGTCAGCTGGATAGTCCGTTTAGCGATGGAACCAGTCTTGATCAATCATTGATCGTCAATGATGCTAAGCAGTTACTGGCACATATTGCCCCTCCCAATCCGATATTTGTCGGGCTTTCTATTGGCGGGTTGTTCGCTGCGTGGACAGTTACTCAGGGCGCTGAGTGTGCCGGTTTGGTGTTTATCAATACGCTGCGTCGCGATGGTCCGCGATTGCAATGGATTAGCGATGTACTGGTCAGGCTGGTCGAAACAGGTGGAGCAGAGCTATTGCGCGATACACTATCGCCACTAATCATGAATGAAGAGTGGCAGTCCGACAATCGGCAAAATTTCCTTGCAGACGATGCCTATGTTCCCATTGACAAGGACAGCGCTACCTACAATCTGCTTTTTAATGCGCGTGACACTGACTGGAATTTTCCGTATGAGCAACTAACAATGCCAGTACTGGTTATTACCGGTCTACAGGACAGAGTATTTCGTGACCCGGACGATATTGACACGCTGTTTGCCAGGCTGCCGAATGCACGCAGGCTCGATTTACAAAACGCCGGGCACATGATTCCCGTTGAACAGCCGCAAGCGTTGCTTGATTCGCTTTTAGATATGGCTAATTGGCTTGAAGAATAAAGTAGGTTTGAATAAAAACTGTCTATGCGCAGACATCTGCTGGTCTGATTATGCACCACGCCCAATTTTGCGTACTGCCATTACACTAGCTGCGATTACACTATGATCGACAAGCTGAGATTGCGCGCAGTTGCGGCTGTAGCCAATCGTTTTTACTACGGCTGGGTGATTGTCGGCATCTCTGCGATTGCGATGTTTTCCAGCGGTCCGGGACAGTCGTTTACCTTTTCCGTTTTTCTCGATCCGATCAGTGCTGACCTTAATATATCGCACACACGTATCGCCACGGCTTATGCGTTTGCAACTCTGTTCGCCGCCTTATTGTTGCCACGCATGGGAAAACTACTGGACCGGTTTGGACCCAGACATACATTGATTGTTGTTGGTTGTCTGCTCGGTATTGCGTGTTTGTTCTTCGGTGCTGCATCCAACATGCTATGGCTTGCGGTTGGCTTCGCAATGCTGCGCTACATGGGGCAGGGTGCAACCATGATGGGTGCTGCTAACCTGGTATCGCAGTGGTTCTCACGCAAGCGCGGCTTTGCGTTGAGCCTGATGGGGCTCGGCTTTGCAGCATCGATGGCAATTCACCCGCCGCTTGGTAGCTATTTAATCGAGCAACTGGGGTGGAGACGCGCCTGGTTAGTATTGGGATTGTTGACCTGGTTAATTATGTTACTGCCATTGGTTTTACTTGTTTTTGATAAACCCGAAGATGCCGGATTAAAAATAGATGGCGAAGATAGTGATGTTGACAAAGAAAACCAGAACACAACAGTGGATGGTCTCACGCTGGCAGAGGCAAAAAACAGCCGTGCATTTTATCTGCTTTGCGGTCTCTGGTTTACGATTGCCGGATTGATCACCGTACTACATTTTTTTCAGGTATCAATTCTCACGGATCGAGGTTTTGATAGTCATGACGCGGCACGGCTTTTCCCGGTTTCAGCCATTGCAATGATAATAGCCATGCCACTGATTGGCCGGCTGTTCGACGCAGTGCGGACACGATATGTTATTGCAATCGGTTTGCTCCTAAGTGCTGTGGCACTTTTCAGTATTACCTTCGTATCTAATTATTCTGGTGCTATTGCCTACGCTATTACCTTTGGTATTAGCAATGCGTTCATGATGACGATGTTTGGCTATTTGTGGCCCCGATACTTTGGACGCGCCCATCTCGGTTCGATTCAGGGAGTCGGGCAGATGTTCGGAGTTGTTGGTGCATCGCTAGCACCACTACCGGTCGGCTATGCAATAGATACGTTTGGCAGCCCGGTTGGTGTGATTAGAGCCCTATCTGCAATCGCGGTCATTGTGGCCGTGCTCGTGGTATTGCTATTGAGAACACCCTCTGGTGTAGAAGTACCGGACGGGCTGGAATAACAACGTACGGGGTTCTTCAGTGTTAGAGCCGTATGACTCCTATATAATTTGTACTTCGCCTCGAAGTGGCAGCACGTTATTGTGCAGCCTGTTGACTGCAGTGGGAATCGCTGGAAATCCCAAGTCTTATTTTCATGACTGCTCGATCGACGAATGGCTCCACTATTTTGACCTGGTGCCTGACGCCTCACTTTCGGAACGCGATACCTTAGTCAAAATATTTAAAGCTGCAATTACACAGGGGAGCAATAGCAACGGTATTTTTGGTTTGCGAGTGCAGCGATTTAGTTTTGAATTCTTACGACAGAAATTAGCCGTGTTGCACCCTGAACACATTACCGATGCCGAACGCTTCAAAGCAGTATTTGGAAATACGCTATATATTCATCTGACACGACAAAACAAGGTAGAGCAATCTGTCTCGTACGTGAAGGCAACACAATCTGGTCTATGGCACGCATCACCCGACGGAACAGAGCTGGAACGACTCTCACCACCACAAGAGTTGAAATACGATGGTGGTGAGATTTTAAAACAAATTGAAGAAATGAACGCTTACGATCAAGGCTGGACTGAATGGTTCGCAAAGGAAAAGATTATTCCTCTTCAAGTTAAATACGAGACACTTTCTGAGAATCCAATTGAGACCTTACGTATGATATTAGATAAACTCGGGCTCAACTCAGCCAGTGCAAAAAGTGTGGAAATAAGTGTCGGGAAACTTGCTGATCAAACCAGTGAGGATTGGGTGAATCGATTTCGGTCCGAATACGTTCATTAGGATCTGTGTTCCGAATGACGGTTTATTAGGTTAGTAAAACGCTGACAGAGCCGTATTTACCCAAATCGGCGCGAACATGGTCCCCCTGTTTTACAGGCATCGGGTTGCCGGTAACACCGGTTGTCACAAACTGACCAGCCTCAAGCCCGACTCCGATATCGCTGAGTGTATTTGCTATCCAGGTCATCGCACTAAGCGGCCCTTCGAGTACGTCATCTCCTCGGCCTCGTGTTACTTCTTCATCGTTAACGAACAGCGATGTTTCATGATTTGCCAGTGTGCGCAGATCGAAGTCTATGCTTGTTGCCTGACCGAGAACAAAATTAGCGGCACAGGCGTTGTCTGCAATTAGTCCCGCAGTGCCAGGCAGGGTAAAGTCACGAAATCGGGAGTCGGGTAATTCCAGTCCCGGATGGATTGACTGAATACTGCCGGCCACTTCTTCTTCACTATAAGCAGAGTCTCTCGCTGGCAGGTCACTACCCAGGGTGAATACAAACTCTGCCTCTGCGACTGCCATGCGGTTACGGCCGAATTCAACTTCAGCCCCATCCTCATGACAGATAGACTTGAATAGCCTGCCAGCCATTGGACGGTCTACGTTGATATGACTGCGACCCGCAACGGCGGTGGCAGCAATTTTCCATCCGACAACAGGTTCGCGCCGGAGCCAGGCAAGCTGTGCCTGTATTGAATAGCCTTCCTCTGCCGTATCCGGCCACAGGTTACCTTTGACATACTCAATTGTATTGCCTTCATTCCAGCACGAACGTATTAACTCAGCTGCACGGTCAAGGTCGGGCATTTGATTTTCCTTTTATGATTCGAGGAATAGACGGGATCAATCAACTATCCCACAAACCCGCAGGCAATGGTACTTG
>CAYPDN010000303.1:0-4954 GCA_964409445.1 uncultured Granulosicoccaceae bacterium | reverse complement strand
GCAGTGCGGTTTTACCACGCTGGCAGGGTAGCGTTTTTTCTTGGAAGTCCGGTTTATAGATTGCGTGGAGGTATCAACTCACGTACCGGTTGCCGCAGCGAAATCGAAGTAAATGCGATCATTGCCACCCATGGCACCAATAAGACACTTGTTCACGACTACACACCACCGCTGAGCAATCGCACATTATTCAAACGCGACGGACGCATCTGCCTGTACTGTGGTCAGCACTTTATGACCTCGATGTTGTCTCGTGACCACGTCACGCCTTTGTCCCAGGGGGGCAAAGATGTCTGGAAAAATGTCGTTACCTCTTGCAAGCGTTGCAATAATCACAAGGCTGGCAGAACTCCGGAACAAGCGGGCATGGGTTTACTAGCAATACCGTTTCAACCAACGCACGCGGAATATATTTATCTTAAAGGAAAACGCGTGCTCGCTGATCAGATGGATTTTCTGCGCACTCATTTCCCGCGCAAGAGTCCGTTACGTGATCGCGAAGATATAAAGCACGACGGATCGCAACCCAACCTTTGATGCCTCGACCTTTGTATAAGTGGAGACTATAGCGTTACATTGCTGATTAATGGGCTTGGCACCATTTTAAATCTAATCGCCCTTAACCGGCAGTACTCGATGTGCGTAGAGTCGGTCGTAATGTGGTTTCATTCGTCGATGTACCTGTTGAACACGAGCAGGTGTATCAGTTAGCTCAACGTAGCGACGAGCTTGTGGCGCCAGCCCGGTCGAAGTACTTAAGTTCTTGTGGAACGATCCTCCATCCCACCAGCTATATTGCTCGGTCTCTGCTCCTGGCTGCCAGCTCATAGCGCTCTCGATAAAGTCGATACCTACCGATTCGCAGAAACGTGCAACCATTTGATGTGGATATTCCAGTAAGTCGTCGCTGTCAAAAACCGGTGGTGGCTTTCCATTTAAAGCGCTGAGCAAATCAAATAGTGCTCGTTGTTCCGGAAATCCTACTTCACCTTCGTGAAAATCCGGCCACTTGTCGAACATAGAGGTGATCGTCAGTGCAGGGTCGCGTATTAAAAACGCATGAGTAAAGTGTGATAAAAATTCTTCATCCCATAGATGACTAACGTAGTGTGGAAAATCTTTAATAAATACCGGCCCGCGTTGCGCGCGTAATTTTATGTCTTTCCAGGTGCTTTCAAGAGTGAGCCCCGGCGTAACTTTATCTCCCGCTTTAAAGCGCTGCCACAGAGGAGCCTCACCCTGATACCAGGCCTCACCAAAGGGCTCGTGCAGACAGTCGAGATCACCGCGCTGTCGCATCATCCATTCAAATGCGGTAGAGGTAGAACGTGGTACTGCCCACAGTGCAATGATCGGATGCACTACAGCAGTTCCAGCAGATTGCCGTGGTTGCCTGTAGGTTTTAACCCCAGTGTTTTGAATAGTCGCCAGTACAATGCCGTGTCGTGAGCCACCACCGGTTTGCCTAACAATTCTTCAAGCATTGGGGTTTGTTGCAACATTCTTTGCGGTTGGCCGTTTGGTCCGGTTCGAAAGTTAACCATTCCGTTGGCCAGATAAACATCTGCGTTCGGTGCTTTGTCTGCTACGTATTCAAAGCTCTTTGTGACCAATTCTTTGTCGAACACCCAGCGACAGGCGTTAACTTCTTCCTGTGTTTTAAACCAACCCTGATCGGCAAAATTGCCAGCCCATATCACATCAAAACCTGCTTCTTTCAAAAACCCGACGGTGCCGCTCCACCAGTCGGGCCAGTGGTATACCGCATTGAGTGCGACTTTTTCAACATTCATTTCCCTGAGTGCTTCAACCATGGCGTAGCCTGCCATATGCAACGGTACGCCGTGTTTGTCATGCATCTGTTGGCAAAACTCAGCGACTCCCTGCACGCCCAGACCACTCGCATGTACCCAGTTGGAGCCCACTTGCCCACAGACATCTGCACCGTTATTTGCCATGCAATGAACAAACTCATCAAGCATTTCGAAATTGCGGGTGCGTTGTTCTAATTTATGCCGATAGTCCGGCACATGCAGCATCCAGCCATGCACACCAACTGTTGATGGACTGATGCTTGAAAAATCGCTGGGCGCTGCATCCCAGTCATGCGGAGGACAGGTGAAACCGACCTGATAGGGAAATAATTTATGTTCACTTTTCCAGCTGCGTGGCATTCCGCCGCTTGCATCAGACATCCACACCTTCCCGCATCCATTGTTGCAGTACTTGTATAGAGTGTTCAGATCTGACTCCGCAGTTCGGGTCTACTACCAAAGGCCCGGGCACATAACCGCGGCTGTTTAAACCACGTTGTACCGATTCAACTAAACCGATATCTTCTTCAACCGTGGTTGATCTGTCTTGCACTGCCAGAGTATGCAATACGTCCGAATCGGATCCGTCTACTGAGTACCAACCCCGAAATAATACAACCTGTTCATGATCAATAGCACGCCAGTGGTAAGTATTAAGTATGTTGCCTGGGTACACTTGAAATGACATCATCGGCCATAGAAACCACGAAGAATAGTGACCTGCATATTGATTGGAGCTGAGATCAATCGGGTAACTCATCTGATCAAGGTTCTGACATTCGGTGGTATGTCTTAAACAATACCCCTGCGGCTGAATATCGTAGGTGCTGGATTTAACAATGCCATTGGCAAAAGTCGGGTGATTCAACTGGCAGTGATAACATTCGGAATAGTTCTCAACGGATACTTTCCAGTTGCAGCGCTCTGTAACCTCTACCCACTCAATCGGTTTTAATTGCTGTATATGTGGTACAAAAGATTGAAGTTCCTGGCGCACATTCGGAAACCACTCCGCCATTGATTTGGCTTGTGGATCAAGGTTGGCAAACAGGAATCCGCAAAAGTCTTCTATCTTGATTTCTGTTAAGCAAATATCCGACTTATCAAAGCCTTCTACAGCACTGGTATTGGGGCCGCCGCGCAACTCGCCCGTTAGTTCGTAGCTCCATGCGTGATACGGGCAGACTATTAAAGATGCATTGCCCTGTTCTTTAACCAGTTGGTGGGCGCGGTGCTGACAAACGTTGTAGTACGCTTTGATTTCATTGTCACGGGTACGTACACAGAACAGACTTTCACCGGCAATGTCAAAGGTGAAATAGTCACCTGCATTAGTTAATTGCGAAACATGGCCGGCATATTGCCAGGTACGTGCAAGCACACCCTGTTGTTCAAGTTTAAATACCTCAGGGTCTGTATAGTAATGTGCATCGAGTGATCTAACCGGTAAAGACTTTGTCATTTACCTTCCTCATAATACAGGCCCAGCTCATGTCGGCGCTGGTGAAATGTCTTTACTCTATCGACGACTTTCGGAGTACCCATAGCAATAACAAATGACAACAACGTCTCGAGTAGCGCGATAGTGGACACCGATGATGGAAAAAACTGTGGCGTTTCTGCCGATAGCACAAACCCGTGATCAGACCCGGCGACTATGGGAGATGCGGCGCTGTCTGAAATACCAATGACCTGCACGCCTTGCTCACGCGCAATCTGTACTGCTTTGACTACTTCAGTTCTGTAAGGCTTGCAAGTTATGGCAATTAGCACATCGCGTTTATCTGCCCACGCAAGATCATCAACCGGAGTACTGCCGTTACGCGGAATAGCATTAAACTGCTGCATGCCGGTGCCAGCGAGATAAGTAAAGTTTTGTGCGTTGGAGCTGTTAACCCCGACACCTAAAGTAAAAGTCTGGCGTGACTTGTTAATTGCCGCTGCTGCGGCTTTCAGCTCCCGCGCGTCTATTCCGGCAAATGTATCTTCGATGTTTTGAATAGCGGCACTGACCATATCCCGATATACACCACCGAGCTTTCCCGTTTGACCCAATGATTGCAGCCAGCGAGCTCTGTCTGGAAAACTTACCACGCCACGGCGAATCTCTTCCCTGAACGGTGCGCGAAAATCTTCGTAACCATCAAATCCCACCGAACGCGCCATACGCACCAGGGTATTGGGTTTAACTTCAGCGGCGAGTGCTATCTCACGAATTGAACTGACGCTGACATCATTCGGGTTCTCTAATACATACGAGGCCGCCTTACGAACTTCAGGTGTCAGTTGCTTTAGCTCGGCTGAAAGTGCCAGCAATACAGCACTGCTTTCTGGTAACGGTGTTTCTGGTACAGTTGTACTATTCATCATTGATGAGTGTACAATCGTTTAATTAGTATGGCAATTGTTGAGTAAGTCATCGCTATAGTCTGAAGATGTAATAACTAAAGAATCAGGTATATGAGCGTACCCAAACATGCAAAAGTAGTCATTGTTGGTGGTGGTGTGATGGGCTGTGGGCTCGCTTATCATCTTGCTCATGAAGGCTGGACAGATGTAGTGCTGCTTGAAAAAGCAGAGTTGACATCAGGGTCCACCTGGCATGCTGCCGGTCAAATTACCCATTCCACATCAAGCTTCAGTCTCGGTAAGTGTGTTGACTACAATATTGGTTTGTACTCGGGCGCTCTGGAGCAGGAAACCGGTCATAACGTGACCTGGCATGGTTGTGGATCTTTTCGTCTTGCCTATGAAGAAGATGAAATGGACTGGCTTCGTCACACATTGAGTGTCGGCAGGTCGCTTGGCTTTAATATAGAACTGGTTGACCCTGCATTTATTGCAACGCTTCATCCGTACTACAACCTTGATGGTGTGCTCGGCGCGCTGTACACACCGGATGACGGACATGTAGATCCCTCGGGTGTTACCCAGGCGATGGCTGCCGGTGCGCGACAGCTGGGCGTAAAAATTATCCGCCGTTGTCGCGCCACAGATATTAAACAACAGGCTAACGACGAATGGCTGGTGTCGACTGAAGCGGGGGATATCACCTGTGAGCATGTAGTAAATGCCGGCGGTACCTATGCCAGACAAATGGGTGAATGGTCCGGCTTGCAGTTGCCAATGACATCAATGAC
>CAYPDN010000302.1:0-4967 GCA_964409445.1 uncultured Granulosicoccaceae bacterium | reverse complement strand
TGAAGATGCGTATACCGGGTCTTGGTGGCGACGTGATGGCAAAGCTTGGCGCATCTCCGGTTTCACTTCCGGGTGGTCAGATTTATGAAAACCTGGTTTCAGGTTCTATCGATGCGACAGAGTGGGTTGGTCCATACAACGATTACTTCATGAAGTTTTATGAAGCGGCCAAGTTCTACTACTCGCCGGGCATGCACGAGCCGGGTGGTGGTCTTGCATTCGGTATGAATGCCGACTGGTGGGGCGGACTATCCAAGTGGGAACAGGCTGTCATTGAAGCTGCCTGCATGGAAGAGAACGCAGCGCAACCTGAAGAAGCTATCGCCAACAACGGTCTATACCTTTCCAGAATGGTCGAAGAAAACGGTGTTGAGCTGCGTTCGTTCAACGACGAAATCTATGACAGCTTTGGTGAGGCCGCAGCTGAAGTTTTTGAGGAAACTCGCGATCACAGTGAGCTTGCCAAGAAAATTAACGACAATTTTCAGGATGCCCTGCGCGAAATGGGTGCCTATCTGAAGATTGCCGAAGTTGGCTTCTCTAATCAACGCAACCGCGTACTGGATATCTAGAAAGTATCCAAAAGCAATACAGACGGAGCGGGCTCACCGCTCCGTTTTTTTCTGATGTTTTCATTGAACTTTTTTACTGAACTTTTTTACTGATCAGGGTCCAGCGCGATAACCGCTTGTAAGTTTCTAAATAGCTGCGTTCCCGAATAATCAAAATTCTAAATACAAGAGATTGCAGCGATGGAAACTACGCACCATCCCGACTCCAGAGCTGAGTTCAATTCCGACTTCAAAGACAAGCTGAGTCGATTCTTTGGCTGGGGCATGCTGACTTATCTGGTCGCTTTTCTGGTTAACAACACCCTCGTACATTCGAAAAAATGGCCGGGTGTCAAAGCAGTCATCTCAACCGAAGTCGACTGGCGTGCCTGGGCACAGCTCGGCATCTATCTCATAGCATTTCTGATTGCATGGCTCATTGTAAAAGGCCGCCATCGAAGCCTGCGCGCAGACGCGGCAACAATTTCGTCAATCAACGCTTATCTCATAAGATCACTGTTCTGGGCGGTGTTTCTAATTGGTCTTGCCGATATGGCAATTTCATTCCTGCGGGTAGAAGACCTGCTGCATCTGGTCGTTGACGAACAGATGGCAAAGGATCTCGGCAGACCGCAGTTTCGCGGGCCAATGATTCACCTGCCACTACTGGGGGCTGGCTTTTTACTGGGTGCCGTTACCCGGACACTCGGCTTCCACTGGCTGGCACTGCTAATAGTGATTGCCGAACTTGCGATCGTAATTACCCGCTTTATCTTTTCCTACGAACAGGCTTTCATGGGTGATCTCGTACGCTTCTGGTACGCCGCACTATTTCTGTTCGCCAGTGCCTACACGTTGCTGCAGGAAGGCCATGTGCGGGTAGATATTTTTTATTCTGCCATGCGTAGCAGCCGCAAAGGATTCGTTAATTCGTTTGGTGCTGTTTTCTTCGGCATAACACTATGCTGGACGATCATCGTTATAGGCCTTGGCGGCCGGTCTGCAGTCATCTACGGTCCGCTGGCAAACTTTGAAGTTTCGCAATCGGGCTTCGGTATGTACACCAAGTACTGGATGGCAGGTTTTCTGGGCGTGTTCGCTATCACTATGTTGATTCAGTTTGTTTCCCAGTTCCTGGAATCGGTCGCCGATGCCCGGAATCAACCGGGCGCCAGAACTGTCGCCACAGAAATCGCGCACTAGGAGCAGATTATGGAACTCGTTTTTCTCGCACTGCTACTGGTTATTCTCGCCTTTGCACTCGGCTCCGGTTATCCGGTTGCCTTTGCACTGCCGGGTGCTGCCATTGTCACTATTTCTATCGCTGCAGTTTGCGGTTATCTGTTTGCCGGCGGCAACGTAGATGCCTACTTCGCACAGGACGGTCCAAACCAATGGTTATCTGCCGGTGTTACCAACCTGCGCGGCATCTACTGGGAAGTTGAGCGCGATACCCTGATTGCAATTCCGTTGTTCATCTTTATGGGCATCATGTTGCAACGCTCAAAGATTGCCGAAGATCTGCTACTGACCATGGCGCGTTTGTTCGGGCCGGTACCGGGTGGCCTGGGAATCTCCGTTGTGTTTGTCGGTGCATTGCTTGCCGCCACCACCGGAATTGTTGGTGCAACTGTTGTGGCAATGGGCTTGATTTCGTTACCGGTGATGTTGCGCAATAATTATTCGCCTTCACTGGCAACAGGCACTATCGCAGCATCCGGAACACTTGGGCAGATCATACCGCCGTCAATCGTTTTGATTATTCTCGCAGACCAGCTTGCCAGTGCCACCGATCAGGCAAGTACTGCACGTAAGGTTCTGTATAAAGCCTCGACCGGTGAAATTTCGATGCCATCGGAATTTGATGTCGGTTCGACCAGTGCCGGTGAAATGTTTCTTGGTGCATTTGTACCGGGCATCGTACTGGTACTTCTGTACATGGCCTACATTCTTGTATTCGCAATAATTCGTCCGAAATCTGCACCTGCGGTTAGATCCGAAGGCGGCTTTGATAAAAATTTCGTAGGCGAAGTACTGGGAACGCTGGTACCGCCACTGACACTTATTTTTCTGGTGCTCGGTTCAATTATTTCAGGCATCGCGACGGTAAACCAGGCAGGTTCTATTGGTGCTGCCGGCGCGTTATTAATGGCGGGCTACCGATTGAAAGAAGGTGGTGCCACTCGATTTTTACCCGCTCTGTTAGCAGTTGTCGCATTAATCGCCATCGGCTTGATACTGGTATTTTTTGATAACAATATTAAAGATATAAAAACTGATCACGACAGGCTCGGCATCACACTCGCCATAATCGCGGTCGCTGTATTGTTGATCGCGTTGTTATGGAGCGGCATCAGAGTGATGCGCATTGACAATACACTCTACGAAGTAATGATTGAAACAGCCAAGACCACCTCCCTGGTGTTTATCATCCTGCTGGGTGCTGCAATTCTAACCGCAGCATTCAGAGCGTTTGGTGGTGAGGAACTGGTTCGCGACTACTTAAACTCGCTGCCCGGCGGGTTCTGGACCAAGTTCATCATTGTGATGGCAGTTATTTTTATACTGGGATTCTTTCTCGACTTCATTGAAATAGCCGTGGTCGTAGTACCCATCGTGGCACCGATTCTTTTGGCAGACCCGTCTGCAAATATTACCGCTGTCTGGCTGGGTGTGATGATTGGCTTGAATATTCAGACATCATTCCTGACACCGCCATTCGGCTTCGCTTTATTTTATATGCGGGGTGTAGCACCCGCCGCAGTAAAAACAGTGCAAATGTACAAAGGCGTTATTGCTTTCATCATGCTGCAGATTGCAGCCCTTGGTATCGTCGGCTACTACCCGCAGCTGGTTAACTATCTGCCAAAACGACTACAACTAACCGCAGATACAGCACCGCCACCGCGCAATCCTAAACTCAGCCACTGTGTTGAAGAATACGTCAGCGAGCAGTTCCGCGAGAACGGCGACAATATAAGATCTGCAATCGCCACCACAAGGTCACTCGACTTCAGCATGTTGCCGGACAAACTGGGTAAGTCGGTCACTGAAAGTTTCGAGCATGCAGAAAACAGTATTGGTTTTCTAGCTGAAGCAAACCAGAGCGCCGGTGTAGTCGCTGAAAACACGGCGGGTTTCAGACCGTTGCACCAGCAGGTGCGTGATATACGTATTACCACCACCAAACTCGATACCGAGATCGAAGAGATTGAAACCACCCTCAGTCGACTGGATGATGACTCAGATCAGCGGGACAAGCTGACTGCAAAGATCGAAGCGCTTAACGCTGAGCGTGAGGCAGCAGTGGCCAACACTCCAGAAAACTGGGAACAGGCGCGAGCTGACTTCACAGAACTGCAACAGGCAGAGAGGTCTCTGCGCACTGATTTTCGAAGATCGGCAGACAAAGGCTATCAACCCATCGTGCAGTTGCAGACAACACTGGCTGCCACCACTGAACTCAAATCACTGGGTGGTGAGTTTCAGGTGTTACGCGACATGATCGAAAACGGTGATGCGGACACTACCATCGAAGAGCTGGCCGCATCAGCCAAACGTTTCGGCAAAGTTGAAGGCGCATCCGAAATTAGATCGCAGATATCAAAGGCACGTAAAGCACTGCGAGCGAAAAAGCCGGATCCTGAGAAGGCAGTAAACGCGCTGGCAGATGCTGAAGAAGAGTTTCAATCAGAGATAGCATGGCGCGAGCAGGCCGCCAATGCAATCGGTCCGCAGATAGCCGACTATGAAAATACGATCAGTTCAAACATCGGTATCAGACAGCAGTCACAGCTGACTAAGAAGCAGGCACTGGGTGTTGCTGCCTGCGATGCCGGACACCGAGATATCTCGCTTAACTTCTAAGGCTTAACTTCTAGAACCTGGTTTCCGGACTTACTCAATTAGCAGTGGGATCAACTTTTAAGTTGATCCCACCAGCCGTTGATTCCTGTGATACTCGACCCGGCAGCTTAGACCTCAGCGGGGTCCCGTTTCGCTGCACGTTGCAGTGCACGTATTGACCGTTCAGCTTTAGCATTGCCGTGCTTCGCAGCCATTTGGAAGAAAGCCATTGCTTTGGCCTCGCTTTTGGCGACACCCCAGCCATTCTGGGTCAGCACGCCCATGTTGTAGTTGGCCCTGGAATCGCCCTGCTTTGCAGCACGTCGTAACCATCTCACAGAACGGGTATAGTTTTTTTCCACACCTCGACCGTTGCCATAGCGAAGCCCAAGATTTACCTGTGCACGCACGTTGCCACGATCAGCAGCTTTTCTATACCACTCGATTGCAGACTGCTCGTCTTTGTCTATTCCCAATCCGTGTTCATACATGCGGCCCAGGTTGTATTGCGCCGCAGCATTGTCCTGATCAGCGGCCATGCTAAACCAGTAAACTGCCTGATATACATCT
>CAYPDN010000301.1:0-4996 GCA_964409445.1 uncultured Granulosicoccaceae bacterium | reverse complement strand
ATATACCGATAGACATGCCACAGCAGTTGCTGAGGAACTTACTGAAAAGTATTCGATGCAATCTACCAGACGTCGGTTTAAAGGAATTGCAAGCCTTGATGCAAATCAACGGCGCTCACTGATGGCAAAGGACAATCCCGCACGTCACCAGTTAACAATGATTGAGTGCGGGCAGTTGTGCCAGCCGATTGTGAGTTAGCTCGTTTGGTAGAAAACTAGTCCGGTTGCTCGGCCCAGTACCAACGTCGTGTTAGGTCTTCTCCGTCACCTTCCCAAAGTACGTTTGCACCGGACGTTACAGCCGGTGTGACTGTGTTGTCGTCTTCAACGAATAATGTTTGTACCGGAGGTGGGATACCTCCGCTGGGCAGGTCTTCGTAGCGATTTTCTTTGGTCGGGTTGTCGATACCCTTCGCTATGCTGTCGGAGTCTGGTGTGCCGTCTTCCAGATTGACCGCCCAGAATCTGCCGCGCCCGATATCCGGCCCACAGTTAACCGAGGTAAAACCTGGAATGTAGCTGGTAAAACGGATTACACCGTTGAGTGTAGATGACGAGCCAAGAATTTTTTCACCGGAATCTTCCATGGTAATGCGCCAGCCTTGTTTACCTGCCAACTGTTCTTCAGCGATGGTTCTGTCAGCTTCTTCACCCTGGCCAATCACGTTATTAGTGGTATCGAACAAATCTCCCAGCTCAATCGGGCGGTACGTAGTTGCACCCTCGTCTTGCATGCCATAGTTACCAGAATTAGCGAATGGATACCGGATCATAAAAAACTTATCACTCACAGCAGTGTTTAGTGGGTGTGCCTGGTATCCGGACCCTATTGCGATATTGATGGTTTTTTGCCCTTTATATCTGGATAACGAAAGATCAGGCGGATAATAAAACCGTCTGTTGTTAACCAGGTCATCATCTGTGGAGAGGTCAGCAATGATTCCGCCGTCTACCAGATCTGCGCCACTGCTACTGCCATTGTTTATATCGAATCGCCACAAGCGGCCACCCATATCTCCAACGTAAAGTTGCGCGGCCAGTCTGTCTTCACCCTCTGTGACAACGTTTATATCTGAAGGAAAGCTGTACAGCATTTCCGAGAAGACTTCAGCGCCGCCAGCCGGGTTGATGCTACCCGCCCAATAGGTAATCGATGGATTATCGGCATCGATGATGTAGATCGCTCGGCCCATGGTGTCTGGGGTGTCGGGGTCTCTAATATCTTTTTCGTCCTGAGCCGGGTCATAGCCGCCAGCAAATATCAATACATCTTTCAGTTCATTACCGACTTTGATTTTTGCCGAAATCTGCTTTGACCAGGTTTCTCCCAACTCGGGTGCTGTGCCGGTACCGCCAATGTGATTTGTATGAAATTGCGGGCTGGTTTTATTGCTGACATCGATTGCAAAGTAGAATCGACCACCGCGGCGAAGGCCGACGTGGAGAATAGCCTGATCTCCGTCATCGGCTTCAACAAGACCATTGTTGTTATTGTCTTTGATGCGCAATGTCATATCGCCATCGATGCCGTACACCCGCTTTGCATTGACTGTCAGTGGCGCATCAAGGTACAAAGTTCGTAAGTTTGCCAGTAGCTCGTTTGGTACAAAGCCAAAGATTTCGTCACCGGTTCTTGTACTGATAGCATGCAGAGTGCCTTCGTTGGTTCCAACGAATACCACGGAATCCGGGTCTTCTTCAGTTCCTCCATAGGTGACCAATACTGGCCTCGAGTGCAGTGGATCGCCCATGTGATTTCGGTTTTCTGTTGTGTTGTTGTCTCCGTCTTCGTCATTGACATCGATACCGCGCACCCAGTCAATTATTTTCAAACGCTCTTCATCGTTGATTGCGCCCAGGTGTGCCTGAGTGATATTAGTGGCGTTTATTTTATTGCCGTTGCTGGAAAGGTCTTTGTCGGGCCAGAAATAGGTGACTAGATTTCTGTTTACAGGATCATCCAGTTTGTGCGCAGCACCGCCAAGTAGGGGGTTATTTCCATCGGGCTCTGCATCTCCGGTAGCCCAAAAACTTTTTGCCTCATCTTTAAATGTACCTGTTGCGGGGTCTATTACGGGCAGATCCGGGTCGACACCGAACAGAGCTGGAGTGGTGTCTTCCCCTGTTCCCGATTTGATTTCGTATTTTTTGAGGTTACCCTTCCATCCTGGTTGCAGGCTTGGTTGGAAAAGCGCCAGATAGACGTCTTTTCGGTGAGATAAGCGTGAGAAGGCGTCAATGGTAGCGCCGGGTGCAACAAATGTTGTATTGGTTTTTTCTACTTCAGTTGCAATTCTGCTCACGGCTGCAACCAATTCGGTGGTGGAATCTGCTGTGTAATATTTACCACCACCCGCTGCTGCGACGTCTTTCAGCCAGTCGACATTGAAGTTAAAGCCAATTGTATGGGTGACAATATTCTGCAGGCCCGGTTGCGTCGAGTAGTCAGCCTGGAACATGTGTTTGGCCAGCTCTACTCCGCATTCTCCGCCATCGATAGCAGTAGCACAATTTGCAGCGCCGCCAATTGGAACATCGTCAATGACCGCGAGTGAACCGGCTTTGCCAGCGGCATCGGTGTCTGCAGTTGGTTGTCCGTCAGTGAGAATGACGACATGATTTTTTTGGCACTCATGCTGTATTGGAGAAATATAGGTGGGTGATCCTGTGATGGTTTCTTTGGCACAGTAAAAACCGTTCAGAGCGTTTTCCTGGCACCATGGATGTCTGATAGGTGTGCCGCCGGTATAGCTGTCCGGATGTGAAACACGGGAAGCGCTTCCTACCCAGTCATAATCCGCGCATCGTTCCGAATCCGGATTACAACGAAACTTTCCATAGTCGACGCCTTGCCCTCCGAAGTAACGTTGCGCTTCATACAAAGCACCCACAGTTGGTGTGAAGCCATCGGGAACCATGTCATTGAGTTGATCTTTTATTAGTGTTTTGACGTTGGTAACAGGGCCTGAAACTAACTGTCCGGCGCCGGTGATGTTTGTTAAGTAAGTGACCTCGAGTTTTGCTTCGTGGAAACCATTGAAGTGATTAAAGCTGCGTGAAGTAAAACCCCGAATACTGTTTGCATCGGAGCTGCTGTGTCTGTTTAAAAATACGCTAATTTTGTTACCGCTGTTCCAGGTGGTTTTGTTGACTATACCTTCCACCAGCGGCGCGAAATTTTCTGATAACACCGTCTCTCGCAGAGTTACGGGCACATCATCCCATAGGACCGCAGAGGTTTTTAATCTGTTTGAAAGATTGGAGTTTGTATTTGAGAAATTTGCTGGTGCCACGCTATCTTCAAGGCGGATTTCTATATTGTGATTGCCACTGTTTATTCCAGGTTGTTCACTGACTTGAAGTTTTATTCTGGCATCTTGAATTGTAGAGCCCTTAGGTATGTCTACATCTTCAAATAAAAACCCGGAAAACCATCTGTCATCTACGAGTTGGTATGTGGATGTCTGGTACACGGTGCCCAGAAAGCCTGTTCTCAGGTCTTCGACGGCGTCTGCAGTGTTGGCATCCAAAGAGGCAACTATGCTGCGAGTAGTACAGCCACCATCCTGTGGAACGTTGTCCAGTCGATATGTCACTCGAAGAACCGGTCCCTGATTTGAACCGGGATCGTAGCCGGCGGCCAGAAAATCTGCATTGTCTCCTGTTACTGAAATTCCTAATGCGTTACCACCGCACCAATTAGTCTTTTGAACAACACGCTGTACCAGTGATTGCAAATTGTTGGATTCGACCGGAGCACCTGCAGGCCATGGCTGTGATGCCCAGTCGATCTGGTTGCTCCACCAGTTGCGGTTGCTTATATTGTCCGCAACGGCTTCAAAGGGTTCTGAGTTTGCAGTGTCTTCTACTCTGAAGCTGATGGTTGATTGGTTTGAAGCGGTCAGTGAAGTGAAGTCAATTCTTGCGTCTTCAATGGTCGCACCCTGCGGAATTCTAAGATCCGGAAATCGGATGCCGGTAATTCTGGATTGCTGGTCACCATCGTATAAAGTGACGGGAAGAGCCTGTGTGTCCATCACTACTAAGCCATTTTCGTCTTCGTAGGCATTATCTTCGATGGATGAGACGGAAGACTGGCTGTTAAAGGAAGTCGACTCATTGCACGGAACCCCGTTACAAAATTCCAGATCAATATCGGACAGCGGATAGATAACGCGACCACCGGCGAATTCGTGGCTGAATCGCATCAGGCCAATATTGATACCGTTGACGTGATCATCATCCAGAATCGTGGTCAACCCATTGATCATGCGTTGCAGTCGAGTGGTGTTGGCGTTGGGACTATCGTCATCCGGACACGGACCGCTGTCGCTGACAGAGTTGTCGGCGCAGTCGTACCAACCCATAGATCCGGAACCATCCAGAACAAAAAGTAAGTTGGGTTGGGTCAAGCTATCAGACGATTTGAAGAAGATCTCAGTGTCATCTGCCCACAATGGGTTTAGAATTAGCAAGCTAAGAACTAAGGCACTGAATAAGTGCTGTGTGAATCCCTCACGATACATCTGGAACACCTTTTTTTAATCAAGCCACAAATGGTTGCGGGCGTTCTTGCAGACGTTGTTCCATTAATAGATAGATTTTTATTGATAACGTTACAGATATTCCAGTTTGTGATCTGGCTTATGGTGATGATGTCGGTTTGGTGACGCGCTGGTAAGTCAGGTTTTTCAGCTTATAAAAAGTCTTCCGGATGCCCAAAGCATTGAAGCGAGTCATACAACTGACGGTATTAGAAGTACGGTAGATAAGGCGCGGGTTGAGGCTCAAGGTGCAGAGCATCTTCGTTATAGGGGTGATTCAGAGCGATGGTTTCATTAAGCTCAATGCCGAGACCCGGCTCTGTGGGAGGGATGATGTAGCCGTCCTGCCAGTTTATTGGCGATTTGAGCAATTCGTTATGAAAGCCGGTCCAGGTTTCGATGCTCTCAAGGATAAGAAAGTTCGGGCTGCAAGCTGCCAGGTGAATGTTGGC
>CAYPDN010000300.1:0-5058 GCA_964409445.1 uncultured Granulosicoccaceae bacterium | reverse complement strand
GACTGCCGTGTAGCAGGCAATATTGCAACAAAAGCTTCACCCGGAAATTCCCATAATCGAATATCCCATAATCAAAGCTGGATTCTGATGGAAGATCTGGACGCCAGCGGATATTGCATCAGGCACTCGAGCCTGACACCTGCACAAACAAAACCCTGCCTGCGATGGCTGGCCAATTTTCACGCATGCTTTCTGCAGTCCTCACCAACGGGTTTATGGCAGGTTGGCACCTACTGGCACCTCGACACTCGCCCTGATGAGTTTGCGGTTATGCAGAATAGCGAATTAAAAGATAACGCCGCGAAAATCGATCAATTGCTAAGCCGCTGCAAGTATCAATCTCTGGTACACGGTGATGCGAAGGTTGCTAACTTTTGCTTTCACCAGGATCAGCACAAGGTTGCCGCTGTAGACTTCCAGTATGTGGGTGGCGGATGTGGTATGAAGGATGTTGCCTACTTCTTCGGCAGTTGTTTTAGCGAAATAGAATGTGAACGGTATGTTCCGGATTTACTCGACTACTATTTCAAAGAGCTACACCTCGCCGTAATTCAGAGAGCCCACGCCAATAGTATTGACTACGAAGAACTGGAGCACGAATGGCGGGCTCTTTTTGCACCGGCATGGACGGATTTTTATCGCTTTTTAGCAGGCTGGATGCCAGAGCACGCTAAAATTCATCAATATACGCAAAAGCTGGCTCGCCAAACGCTGGCGATGGATGCGCTGGCGCAAATAGAATTTTGACTCGCTGTATTTCCTAAGGACTAGAAGATCTTTAAGAATTGTCAGAGGTATCATCACCTGAGTTATCAGTATCAGTCGGCAGGGCATCAGTGGTATTTTCAGCTTGCAATTCCTCCAGCTGCTCCTCTGATTTATCAAACCACAAGCGGGATACATAGTTATCCTTCGGCCACTGTAGTTCGAACAGACCAAGCCTTACACCAGTGTGGCGATCCTTAAGCGATAAGAAAATCTCTTCAGCTTTTTCAATATTTCCAAGTTCGTGCTGGGCAAGTCCCTGGCTGTAGAGCGCTGTATCGATATAACTACTGTCCGGATGCTCGTCGATCAATCGCTGAAAATTTTCGTACGCCAGCTGATAGTCACCATGATCAACCATTTGGATATAGGCTCGCATATACTTTGCATCATCTTCCAGGTAGCTACCACCATGCTGCCGCAATAACGCTTCGATTAACTGCAGAGACGCCTGAGTATCCCCTTCATCACGTTTGTCGAGCGCAGATTTATACAGTCCAAAATCAGCACCTGTGCCATAGACATCTGCTTCTTCAAGCAATGGAAGTTTGATCAAAGCACGTGCTCTATTGCTGGTGCTGGCGCCTGAATTTAGATACTCACGGTACTGACTACTGGCCGTTGCGTAGTCGCCAGCTCGCTCGTAATCACGAGCATCGTAGTAAAGTGACTCCACACGGTTGGAACCGATACCGACAATAGTGTCATAATCCAGATCTAATGATGCTGTGCGCTGGCCTGCACCCACCGGTGAGAAAGCGACTTCAATTTCTAGCTCATCACCGGGTTCAAGCGTAATTCCCTCGGGAATCTCCGATACAAAATCTTCCGGGTTGTCACCAGTAATCGAAATGCTGTTTATCGGGTAGGTATCTACCCCGACGTTTGATACGGTAAACTTTTGCGGAGTATGGCTACCGACATCCTGCACGCCGTAGCGAAAATCAGTTAGCGATACTCTTAGCCCTTCAATTTCAGGAAGGTCTTTTATCACACCAGTATCACCTTCACCACCAGCGCAGGCATTCAGCAGTGCAGCCAATACACCGACTGCAATCGTGCTCAGCTTAAAGTACGATTTTCTTTTTATAGACATTTATTTAGTACCGCACCGATTCTCAACCGAACATGGGTTACTGAATAAGACATACCAGTTTCCCGGGTCAGCTATCCATAGTCCGTTATTCTGGTCAGTTATCCGGCATTTAGCCGTATTAATTAGCTGGCGAAGAATTAGTTGTGGTGAAATAATCAAGTGCATTACTGCAATTCTGCAGTGACTCTGCTACTTCATCCGTGTTAGCCGCAGGTTGCTGTTGCAATCGCTGCACAGTCTCCATCTGACCCTTGGCTTCATTTATTTTCTGGTTAATGCTGACAACGGCTGACTGCAATGCATCAGACACATCTGCAAACTCTTTGTCGTCGTCGGCACGCAATCGTACATTTAGATTTCCATCACCAATCTCACGCAGTGCTCGTTTAACAGCCAGCAACGGAGTGCCGAGTTTGCGGATGATGTACATGCTGATCAACGATGTCACAATCACATTGACGATCAACATCATAACTATCCAGCGGCCGAGAACACTTGCCATACTCGGAATTTGATCATTAAGCATATTCATATCTTCTGATACAAACAGCATCGGCGCGTTACCTGCTACCAGTTGACCAAGCATTTGGTTATACATTGCAGCTAACATCACGGTGGTGATCACCAGATACAATGTGGCGAATGCAATCACACGGCGAATTTCACGCGCTTGAAAGGTTTTGTCTTTTAGCAATGCAAGCAAAAAGAACGAATCGGAGGAGCGGGCCATAATTGACTCTCTTGTTGAAATCAGTGGCTTATCACTGATTTGTCGACAATTAGGCGCACAACTTAACCGGATTTTTATTAACCGGGTTTTGATAACTGCGAAGCAGTTCCGTTTGTCATCACAATTCCAGTCCGAGTCCGAGCTGCAATCTAAGCAATTTGTGAAAGACAATAGCTAAAAAGTGGCGGAAGAACGTGGGAGTCGAACCCACCAGACACGTCTGACGCGTCTCATCGGATTTGAAATCCGCGCCCGTCACCGGATCGGGAAGTCCTTCCAATACGGGGTAAGCTTTTGTCAAAAACCGAGCTGCCCGCGGAGAACACTTTATATCACGCCGCGAGGCTAACAGGTCACTGATTCAAGCATATTCCGATAAACTTCTGCATCTGTCGCACCTTCGCATCCAAGAACCAGAATTCGGGCATCGCGATAGTCCAGCTGGGACGCAGTGGCGCTGGCGATCAGTGCCAGAACACCAGGTACTGCACACTCACCCGCCTCTATCGGGTGATCTGCCATCTGCCCATCGGCAAACAACTTCATTGCATCCGCAACCTGATCATCTGCCAGCGTCATTACCTGATCAGCACAACCGGACAGGATCTGCCAGGCTAGCAGAGACATTTCACCGCAGGACAATCCAGCCATCACAGTTTCTTTGCCAACCTCTACCGTCGCAGGTTTTTGTTGTCTGAAGCTCTGTAACACACAGGCCGAGTAATCGGATTCAACCAGTGAAATGTGTGGCCTGTCGACCCCATACTCCATCCACAATCGCGCAGAGATCGCAGCAGCAAGACCGCCGACACCGGCCTGCAGGAAAACATGAGTTGGCGGCTCTGCCATCTGCTGTATCACTTCACCAGCAAGCACTGTGTAGCCCGCCATCACATTTGCAGGTATCTCTGTGTAGCCTTCATAAGAGGTGTCGGAGATCATCTGCCAGCCGTTCAGGGTGGCCTCTGAGGCGCAAAGCTTTACCGATTCGTCGTAGTCGCCATCAATGCGAATTACCTCGGCACCGAGTTCTGCCATCGCATCAGCTCGCCCGGCACTAACCTCGGCGTGAATATAGATCCGACACGGACAACCTGCATTTTTAGCACCCCAGGCAACGGAGCGACCGTGATTACCGTCGGTAGCAGTGGTGACAGTAATCGAAGCTGCAAAGTCTTTAATCATGCCCTGTCTGATTTCACCTGCAGTGACAGATTTACCGGTTTGCTCTTTATAAGCTGCTGCAATATGTTGCAACAGGGCATAAGCACCGCCGAGGGATTTAAAGCTCCCAAGTCCAAAACGACCGGACTCGTCTTTGTAATAAATAGCCCCGCAACCGAGATGTTTTTCAAGTTTACTCAGGCGGTGAAGCGGTGTTTGCTCATACTCGGGCCACGAGGTCACTTCTGCAAAAGCCTCCAGTACTCGATCTTTAGAGAGTGCATTGGCAGCATCCACTGAATAGTCAGCAGCAGGTTGCGCAATATCCAATTGCTGAACCCACTTAGCACCATCCGCAAAGCGTGCGCCGATATCCATTAGCCTTCTACCTGTTTATTACCCGACTCCATCCTGTCCTACCCTGTGAACGTCAGCAAGCGGAAAACGTTTTGCACCCGACAGTCATCGTTCCCAACTGACAGCAGTGTAGAGACAGGCCTTAAGCGCTAAGAGAAAACCTCGACCAATGCCCGACACAACGTGAATTGATCGACAACCTGCAAAACCGATCTGCCTTTTTTTTGACACCGATTTTGGCTACAAGTACCCGAATTTAAAGGCCTTCGACGGGAACTTTCAGTCACAGGCTAAATTGAATGACGAGTTGCCAGTGAATTGTCTCTAACTGTGGCCGATAGCATTCTGAGGACGTGGAAGTTCATATCTGCGCCGTGTAATGCATCGGGAATTAAATGCCACATACTGATAACAATCAGCCTGAGTTCAATCGAAAGCCAGATTCAACTAACAGGCAAAAGTCACAACTGCTGTCCCGTGACATCGAAAGCCTGCAAGCCGGTATGCGCGTTGACTTCGATCAGAAGCTGGGTGAACTATCCAACTTGCTGGCACGTTTCAAGGCAATGGTTGCAGCACCGGACAGCAATGCAGCTAACGACGATGCAAAGCCCGATGAAGTTATAACCCCTGACGCAGCCAATGTTACCGCCAATACCGAAGTGTCTGATCTTGTAAACGAGCACATCGAAGAAGACTCCAGTGCCACCGTTCCGACCAACGTGCTGAAAAGTGCAACAGAGAGTTCAGAGGCGAGTGCTGCAAACGACGCGCCTGTTCAACAGCCCACTTCTACAAAACCGTTCAGTCTTTACACAGCGGAACCCGCAAGGTTTGAAAGTGGACTGTACAAACTCAATTGTCAGCTCTATAGATTCCGACTGGAGCTCGATCAGGAAATGGAGTTTCGTGAAGAGCCACTGCACATCCACTTCCATCAGGAGTC
>CAYPDN010000299.1:2954-5063 GCA_964409445.1 uncultured Granulosicoccaceae bacterium | reverse complement strand
GGTACTAACTTCAACATGACGCTTGATGAGAGTATTGCTTATGTTCGATGGCTTACCAATGAAGCACATAGCCATGGCCTGGGTATCGGATTGAAAAATGCCGAGGAAATGGTCGCCGATGTTGTTGACGAAGTCGACTGGATGCTGGTAGAAGACTGCTTTTTCGATTCATGGTGTCTTGCAGCAACCGCTTTTATCGATGCGGACAAGCCTGTTTTTATGGCAGAGTATGATGAATTAGTCCCTGATTTTGCACCGGCTTGTGAGTTGGCAAAATCTCTTGGCTACTCTGCAATATGGCGAGATACATCACTATCTAATCGCTTATACCTCGCGTGTGAGTGATCGTTCAGACAGTTAAAACTCTCCTGACCATAGTTCGAATAAATGTCTTTCGCTCGTCGATTCGCCACGGTTTTCACCGCAGCTTTCGTCGCGGTTCTGGCCACCATGACGCTGTACCTTGCTGGCGGCACGTCCGCGGCAAATTACACTGATACGGCACCGGTTCTCGCTGCGGCAAAGGTGCATCCTTCAGTAGATTGGTGGCGACCGAAAGCCGATCAAAATCTGCGATGGTATTGGCAGCTGCAAGACAAAATCAACACTTCTTATGATGTGGATGTCTACGACATTGATATCGATACACCGCAGTGGGAAATCAATAAGCTCAAAGCCCGTGGCATCAAGCTGATCTGCTATTTTAGTGTTGGCACGGTTGAACAGTTTCGAACTGATGCCAATCTATTTCCGAGTCGGGCAATCGGTGAATCGTATCCGGGTTTCGAAGATGAGCGATGGCTTGATCTATCTAACTATTCACTGTTCGCAGATATAATGAAAGCGAGGCTTGATCGGTGTGCCGCAAAAGGCTTTGATGGAATAGAAGGGGATAACGTTGACGCTTTTAATCAACAAATCCCTGATGATAATGGCATCGTTAATACTGGCACCAGTTTTAAGGTAACGAAGCAGCAGAGTATCGATTATATCCGTTGGCTTGCGGCAGAATCGCACAAGCGTGGTTTGGCCTTTGGATTAAAAAATGCTGAGGCGGTGGCCGGTGATGTAATAAACGAGGTCGACTGGCTAATTGCAGAAAGCTGCCATGTTTATAGTTGGTGTGAACAAGCGCGAATTTTTACGCTAAACAACAAGCCGGTATTTATGACAGAGTATGTAGAGTATCTGGCTGATTTTGCTTCAGCATGTGCGGAGGCGAGACAATTTGGTTTCAGTGCTATCTATCGGGATACCGGGTTGACTGCCCCCGGAATTTTTAAACAATGCCTGTCACCCGAATAGAGCGTCCCGAATAAAATTCGAAGCTAATTTCGACTGATTTGTTTAGCTAACTTCAGGATGGATGCTCAATAGCGGGAGTGTTGCTACGCTGCGGCGTATTGACGAGTTTGCAGTTCGCGTCGAGCCTGTGCTTCAGCTGTGTAGAGTGACGTCGGCCGAATCAATAACCGCTTGATGCCTATGTCTTCACCGGTATCTTCACAAAAGCCGTAGTCAGCTGTGCGGATTCTATGCAGTGCTTTGTCTATATCGCGAATCAGGTTTGTCTCGCGTTCTTTCATGTGCACCTGAATCCAGTATTGCTCTTCCTGGGTCGCTCGGTCTGACTCGTCGGCAGCGCGCTCGACATCGAGGTCCCCGATTTTCTCGTTTTCTCCAGCTTCAATTAACGATTGACGCATTTCGTGCAAGCGCTGCTGAAAAAATGCCAGCTGCTCGTCGTTCATGTAATCGTCTTCTGGCGCTGCGAGTAATTCTTCTTCCGTCAACATATGACCATCTCTGGAAAGTCTGTGTGCTTAAGCAAAGTGTTCTGCTGTGCTAATCACGTCGATATAGTTAAAAGTACGGTGTCAGAAAAACTGCGAGTGTCAGTAACATTCGCCTCATTCTGTCGCCCGTTATTTGTTTTGTCAGGCAAATTGCCGGCCTGTATACGGCTGCAGTCCATTTGCCGTGTAGTTCAATTTCAAGGGTTCAAGCTGAGCATATTTCGCGCCCAATCCCGCTTTGGCGACTATCTATACGCCTGAAAGTTCGAGTGGTTGGTATTACGTTGGTCGACCACATCCGGTAATCTGTTCA
>CAYPDN010000299.1:0-2854 GCA_964409445.1 uncultured Granulosicoccaceae bacterium | reverse complement strand
AACTGCGGGTTGCCTGTGATCGCCAGTGGCGGGATTATGCATGGGCGGGATATCGCCTCTATCATGCGTCAGGGTGCCGATGCCGTGCAAATGGGTTCGGCATTTTTGACAGTAGACGAGTGTGGCAGTCATGCGACGTACCGCGCGGCAATAGATTCATTCGGTGAACGCGATACCCGGTTGACCCCCGGCTTTTCCGGCCGACCCGCGAGGGGAATCCGCAATCTGTTTATTGATTCCATAGATGGCGTTGATGATGTACTGCCATTCCCGTTGCAAAATTCTCTGACCGGAGCACTTCGCAAAGCTGCAGGCAGCAGCAAAGATTATGAGCTTATGTCACTCTGGGCAGGAAGCAACTATAACCAGGCACGCAACTGTTCAGCTGCTCAGCTGATTCAGGAATTGCGTCAGGAAACGGCCGCCGCTCTTGCTGGCTGAATTTGCCTGGCTGAATGTAGCCGGCTGAATGTGTTCAGCACATGTCCCCAATAAGTGATTGAACGATAGCAAGAGCTGCAAGACCCGCGGTTTCCGTTCGCAATACTCGAGGTCCGCATCGCACTAAAGAAACACCGGTATCCTCTGCCAGTTGAAGTTCAGTGTCGCTAAAGCCTCCTTCCGGGCCGATGATAATAGTCACTGTGCGACTTAGCTGCAGTTCTTTGAAAGAACGGTTGGCAACCGGATGTATGAGAATGCTCTGTTGGTCTGCGTGATCTGCGAGCCATTTGTTAAGTTCAATTACCGGATCAATAACAGGTACGACACTTCTGTTGCATTGTGCGCAGGCGCTGCGTGCGATTTTGATCCAGTGATCAGCTTTTTTTTGTGCACGTTTGTGATCTACCTGCAGTACGCTTCGCTCAGAGCTGACAGGAGTGATGCGGTGTACGCCCAGCTCGGTCGCTTTTTGAATGACCAGGTCAAGTTTGGTGCCTTTAGCCAGCGACTGCACCAGTGTCACAGATATTGGTGATTCGGTGGTATTGATTTTAGCTTCTTCAATTTGGACCTGAGCAGATTTACCGACACTTATGATGGATGCCGTGTAGTTGTTGCCATCACCGTTGAATAACTCTACCTGGTCACCTTCACCATAGCGCATAACTTTTATAAGGTATCGCGAATCATCTGCGTTGAGCGTGATGACAGGTTTTCTATTTGCCGCGATTGCATCTGGAATATAGAGACGAGTTGTTCTCACTGTTTTACTTTTTTCAATTTCTCAGGTTTACTTTTTCAGTTTCTCAAGGCGTTTTCGCAACTCGTCTTTTTGCACATCACTCATGGCAGACGGTGATTGCAGATCGTCGGTATCCTGCTTGAGCTTTAGCCGCAATGATTCTTTATTGAGTTGTTCGATTGCATGTTGAAGTACGCTTATTGGTGTGTCGATTTCGGACTCTGCCGTTGTCTCCATGCCAGCACGGGCAAGCTTGTGCAGAGCTTCAGAGTGATCAGTCTCTCGGTATCTTTCCAGTATGCCGCTGGTAGTGATGTCTGGCCTGCTTTCAATCAGGGAGATCACATCCAGCAAAAGTGTTGCTCCGGCTATATCTATCGAGAACTCGTAGGCCTCAGGGTCAATTTCCAGCACAATCGATGGTGTGTCTAATATCGCAATCAGTGCTTTGCGGATTGGTGACAGGCCCGGTTGTACTTTTGTTTGCGATCGGTTTGCATCTGGCCGGCGTTGTACGGTTGGTTCACTTGTTTGTTTGAAGACAATAACGCCGACTTTTTCGTGTAGCTGTTCTTCAACCAGTGTCCGGTAGACACCAGATGGAATAGCAGATATTAAAGGCTTTGCGATTTCTGCAAGTCTGGCTTTGTTGCCTGTATTGCCTGATTCTGACCCTGTTAACGCCTGTCCTTTATTGGCCTGTAATTCCAGTTGTTGAAACATAAAGTTCGCTGCGTCCAGTGCATTATCTACCAGATTTTGCATAAATTGCTCGGCACCGACAGATTTAACCAGTGTGTCCGGATCTTCTCCGTCTGGCAGAAATAGAAATCTTGCATCGCGACCTGCTTTAAGAGAAGGCAGTGCGGATTGCAATGCACGCCATGCTGCTTTTTTACCTGCGGCATCACCGTCAAAACAAAAAACAATCTCATCAGTCTCTCTGAATAAGAGTGCTACCTGTTCGCTTGATGTTGCAGTGCCGAGTGTTGCGACTGCGGTATCGATACCAGCATGGCCCAGCGCTATAACATCCATGTAGCCCTCTACTACAATAATTCTATCAGGGCTGCCGCGTGTTGAACGTCGTAGTTCGTAGAGGCCATATAGCTCGCGGCCTTTTTGAAACAGCGGCGTCTCTGGCGAGTTTAAATATTTCGGTTCCGAGTTGTCCATTACTCGACCACCAAAGCCGATTACGCGTCCGCGCCGATCTCGGATCGGGTACATGATTCGGTTTCGAAAGCGGTCGTGAGATTTACCGGAATCACTGCGCACCAACATACCGGATTGAAGCAATGAGTTATTGTCGGCCTGAGTGTTTTCAGTAAGTGCATGCCAGGCATCCGGAGAAAAACCCAGTTCAAAGCGTTGTGCAGTCTCACCGGTGATACCGCGCTGCTTTAAATAATCAATTGCCTTCGGGGATTCGCGCAGCTTAAGTTGATAAAACTGACTGCAGGCACTAAGTGCGTCGAACAATCCCTGTTGTGACGGAGTGATGGTGGCAATTGCGTCGCGCGGTACTTCTAAGCCGACACGGTTGGCAAGGTATTCCACTGCATCGACAAAGTGCATATGGTCGAACTCCATCAGAAAGCTGATGGCGTTGCCAGACACCTGGCAACCAAAGCAGTGGTAAAACTGTTTTTGCTGATTAACCGTGAA
>CAYPDN010000298.1:0-5065 GCA_964409445.1 uncultured Granulosicoccaceae bacterium | reverse complement strand
GTTCGCCTTTTTCCTCCTCCACACCGAAGTTACCGGCAGACCAGGTCTCTACCAGTACTTTACTCAGATCGGTAATGCCCCGAAGTGCACAGGCCTCACGAAATCGCGGGTCCGCTTTTACCAGCTTTTCACCGGCGACAAACTCTTCACTGACTATTCGAGCCTGTGCACCCGGAACATGATGCCAGCTTTCAAGGTTTCCGGAATCGATGTTTGCGATTCCACTAAACGTTCGATTATTTGCCGGTTCATAGCAACAGACATACGCGCGTCGTTCAATTATTTGTCCCGGCTTGAAGCTGTTAAGCGCGTCTTTATCCGGTTCTTCTAAAGTAATTGTTTCAAACCATGCGGAATCATCCAGATTCGCCTGATCATTGATGATCGCGGCAGCTTTAGCTATTTCTTTTTCGTTTAGAGGATCGAGCGGGTGAGAGTTCATCGGAGTAGTATTAACGGACGATAGATAATTTACAACTTGATCGACACGATTGCGTCTCCTCTGAGACAAGCAGGTCTCAGGTTAAGGTTCTCAGGCTGACTGTCCTGTGGTGGCCGGGTTTTTTCATCAAAGCACTGGCGTGTTTCCGAGCACGTTCGATGCACAGTGTTGGTAACGCGTTGACAGCACAGTCTACCCTGGTAATTCGTTGCTCGAGAGCGTCGACTAAATTATGTGGGGTCACTTCCTCCGTGCGCACTAAAGCGACGATTTCACTGGCTGTTTTATCGGTAGGAGACATAACGATGAATCCGAGTCTTATGTTTGATCTAAAGCTTTGTTGATCGTCATTCTATTAAAAGTAGTACCACGTATGCGCATCGTCAGGCAGTGCAAGCTCAATCTGTATGTCTGCCGTTCTTATACCGCTGGTGATCTCCAGTCGAATGTTTGACAAAGCATTTATCTCTGATAAATATCTTCTTTTCGCGACGAGTAGTGACGGCGGTTGCGTTTCATCAGCATCCACATCATGCCAGCTAAGCGATTGCCAGGTGCCACGCAGCGTTTAAATTTTATATTCCCGGCAAGTCCGATAGAAGGCCTTTCATTGCAGGAGAGGTTAAGGCCGGACGCAATTTTCCTCGGAATATCGCACTTTGGGGTATAGTATGAGGCAAAAGCGCTGTCGGGCTGTTCTTTCGATGGTGAAGTTGTTCATTAGTAGTACCCGCGATAGCAGTACCGCGATGTAGGCAAATAATCACTGTGAATTTCCACCAGGAGGAATAATGAAATTTAAAGCAACCAAATCTCAACTAGCCGGTGCATTGTTAGGAGCATCACTTTGCATGCCCGCACAGGCGCAGGATACGCTCGAATTGACATCTGCGTTCTCAAAGAACCTGCCGATTCTCGGTACTGCAGGTGTCGACTTTGTTGACAAAATAAACGGCATTTCAGGAGAGGTTCAATTTGAGCTCTTCGATCCAAACAAACTCGTGCCCACTCTCGAAGCACTGGATGCCGTATCAAACGGATCAGTCGATGCGGCCTTCGCCACATCCGGATACTGGCAAGGCAAAATTACTGCAGCATCTCTTTTCGCCGCTGTGCCATTTGGCCCTGAAGCTGGCGAATACCTCGGCTGGATATTGTATGACGATGGTGCAGCACTCTGGCAGGAAATGTATGACGAGGCTGGCTACGACGTCGTTGCTCAGCCCTGTGGCATCATCGCACCGGAAACCTCCGGTTGGTTCAAAAACGAAATCACCGGCCTCGATGACCTTAAAGGGCTAAACATGCGTTTCTTCGGTCTTGGTGCTGAAGTTATGCAAAAACTTGGCGTATCAACATCCCTGTTGGCCGGTGGCGACATCTTTCCGGCACTTGAGCGTGGAGCAATAGACGCGACCGAATTTTCAATGCCGCGTATTGATGCAAACCTGGGTTTTCACAAGATCACTAAATTCAACTACTTTCCTGGCTGGCACCAACCCTCTACATTGTTTGAACTATTAATCAATAAAGATGTGTTTGATGACCTGTCTGATCTGGCAAAAAATCAAATTGAGGTTGCCTGCCAGGCCAACATCACAACCAGTCTGGCCGAAGGTGAAGCGACTAACTTTGCCGCAATGGTGGATAACACTGAAAACAACGGTGTAACCATCAAGAAGTGGGATGATGAAATGCTTGCAACTTTTCAAAGCACGTGGAACGAAGTCGCTGCAGAACTCGCATCCGAAGACGAGTTTTTCAAAAAAGTATGGGATGACCTGGCTGAGTATCGCGAAGGCTACAATACCTGGTCGACCAACATCTACCTGCCTCGCAAATAGATTCGCAAGGTATCTATAGTCCAAAAGAAAGGTGGCCAACAAGGCCACCTTTTCTTTATTACGCATCGCTATTACGGGTCTTGTTTAAAGCCGTCATCTAATCGTGGAAACACTCGATGTCAAACCCATTGCCAAAAGCTGAGCAAACCAGTTCGCAGGCCCCGTCCGTAGACGCATCGATCGCAATCTCAGACCCGGGAGAGCGCCGGCGGGACGAGCACTATTCCATCGATCGATTCGTTATCTGGCTGGGTAACGTGGTGGCATGGATATTCCCGATACTGATGCTGGCCATCGTCTCGCAGGTAATCATGCGCAAGATGGGTAACAATCAGGCCTGGTTAGATGATGGGCAATGGTGGTTATATGGATTTGCTATGGTGGCAGGTTTTGCATATGCCATTACCACCGATAGCCATGTTCGTGTAGATATCTTTCACCAGAACTTTTCGGAAAGTAAAAAAGCCAGGCTTGAAATTTTCGCCATTGGCTGGTTGCTACTTCCATTTATAGCGATGATGGTAGACATCATGGCGCAGTACGCCTGGGCTTCATGGACTGCGCGCGAAGGCTCTGACAGCCCCAACGGTTTGCATCGTCTTTATCTGTTAAAGATATCGCTTCCGGTTTTGCTCGCAGTCGCAGCCCTTGCTGCATGGTCGATGATCAGGCGCAACCTGCATAAATTTACCGAAGCCACCACGCTCAAGTGTATTCTCGGTGCATTTCCTTTCTGTTGGTTTGTCATGGACAGACTCGTCTTTCATTCTTTTTACTGGTTCACGCGAATTACAAACCCGGATATCAAACCGAGACGAATAGCTAAAGAACCGTTAATGGAACACACAACTATTACCGCATTCATTTTATTACTCTTACTGATTGTCGGTTTGTGGGTATTCGGCCGCGCAAGGCGGGCTCGCTAATGGAAATTCTTGCCTACCTTGGCCAGTTCATGGATTTAAACCAGTGGATGGTTTTATCCATGTTTTTGGTTTTTATTGTATTTCTTTTTATAGGGATTCCTGTTGCCTATGCGCTAATTGGCGTCAGTTTAATTTTTGTGCTTATCGGCGAACACATTTTAGACGAACACCGTAAGGCTATATCGGAAGTCATAGAGTTTAAGCGCACCGGCATTTCTTATAAAAAAATGTTTGTCAACGGTGGCAGATTTTTCGGTGGCATTATTAAAAACCCGGTTCTTGTAGCTCTGCCTATGTTTATCTTTATGGGTCTGATGCTCGATCAATCGGGCGTTGCACAACGCATGATGCGAGCAATGCAGGTGTTGTTCGGCGCGCTGCGTGGAGGGCTGGCACTCACTGTTATGCTGATCGGAATTATTCTGGCGGCATCTACCGGCGTCATTGGTGCTTCCGTTGTACTACTCGGTGTGATGGGTTTACCAGCGATGCTGCAGCAGAATTACAGCAAGCCAATGGCAACGGGTACGATCGCCGCATCCGGAACACTTGGCATTCTGATTCCACCCTCGATAATGCTTGTTATCATGAGTGATCAGCTGGCAATATCGCTGGGTGATCTATTTATGGGCGCTCTTTTCCCGGGACTGATACTGGGCGCATTGTACATTGTGTTTATTATTCTCTATGGCATTGTTAGCCCGAACTCAATGCCATTACCTGACAACCGGGAACCGGTCACTGCAAAGGTTCTGCTTCAGGTAGCGCTCTCGGTAGTACCTCCTTTACTGTTGATACTACTCGTACTCGGCTCTATATTCTTCGGCCTTGCAACACCGACGGAAGCCTCCGGTCTGGGTGCACTCGGTGCGACACTGTTGGCATTGTTTAGCGGTAAACTCAAATTCAAGATATTTCAGGATGTCTCCCGCCAGACACTCAATACCGCAGGCTACATTGTCGGTATATTCATAGCCGCAAATTTCTTTGCTTATATTTTGCGACGCTACGGCGGCGATCAGATAATAGAAAATTTGGTGCTCGGAAGCTTTGAGAATCCGTACCTGATAGTGTGCTTTATTCTGTTCATCATTTTCCTCCTGGGTTTTCTGCTCGACTGGATCGAAATCACTCTTATCATCATGCCACTGATGCTGCCTGTCGTACTATCACTCGATATACCGGTAAACGGTTTTGATGTTGTGAGTGATCCTTCTGTGGTGTGGTTTGCGATCCTTGTTGCGGTAACCCTTCAAACATCCTTCCTGACACCACCTGTAGGATTCGCGCTATTTTACCTGAAAGGTGTATGCCCGCCCGGAGTCACTCTGGGGCATATCTACAAAGGCGTAGTGCCTTTTGTAATTCTGCAATTGATTGGTCTGGCCATCGTATTCTACTTTCCTGAACTGACCACCTGGTTACCTGCAAAGGCCTACGGAAATTAAGGAAGCAAACGCAAACCCGAACTCACCTGCAAAGATTGGTTAAAAACAGACCATAGACTATGCGTGCTCGAAGGCGAAATTATGAGTACACATTGTTTTGCACTGGATGCTGACCTCGCTATTAAGTTGACGTGCGATCACGCTCAGACAGGCATTTAGACTGTTCAGGCGGCGTGAATGGGTCAGGCATGCAACATTTGTTTCTACACACATATTAAATATCGTGAAAGTGGCTTGACCGCTTAAGACTGACCAGTGGGGAAGGGTGGTCGATCCTTGTGTGGTTGAACCGGCCACAAAACGATAAAATAGGTGCATGAAAGATTACCTGAATCAGCTGCTGTTTGACGCAGCAAGACGTTTTGTACCGTTCAAGGACTGGATTGGCGAACTCAAAAACCCGGA
>CAYPDN010000297.1:0-5075 GCA_964409445.1 uncultured Granulosicoccaceae bacterium | reverse complement strand
CGTCTCCTCTGTGAGGCATACGATCCGCTCCGGGTATTTGGCTTGGTAGTTCACACTCTGACTTCAGTGGCTGTTTAAGTTGTGCCAGTGTAAATGAGCTTTAAGACGATCGCCAAGCTGCAGTATTAAAGTGCGTTATCGCATAACGGTTAACGATGAATAACTACCTAGATTCAGACAGGCGCAGGGCCGGGCTCGGCACGCTCGAAAAATACGGCTTGCTGCTGATGGGTATTTTTCTTGTCATTCTTTCAGGTGGCAGATTTGTTACCCCGGTAGCCGCTTTTCTGGCGCCAATCTTCTTGCTGCGCTTTATGCGTAACTCATCAGTAAGAACAGGGACATTACTGTTGTATGTGCTGCTGTTTCTGAGCTTACTGGTGCGATTACATGACTATGTCTCCGTGCCGCGACCATTAAACCTGTTGCTGATAGCTGGTATTGCATTGCTTGAAGTGTTGCCTTTTTTTGCAGACCGAACGCTGCGTGAATATTTACCGACATTCCTGCGACCGTTTGTATTGCCGTGCATGTTTGTGGTGTTGGGCTTTGCAGCATCCGCAGTTCTGCCTTTCGGCACGATGGGGGAAAAAGCTTACAGTCAGTTTGGCAACAGCGAGTTTATGCAGCTGCTTGCAGTGACCGGAACTCATGGAATTACGTTTATCATATTCTGGTTTGCAGCCACCATGGCATCACTTTGGGGTTCGGGTTTTGTCTGGCAGCGCAATCGCAATCAGGTAATTCCACTGGCACTGTGTCTGATGATTGTTTTCGTGGCGGGTGGATTTCGAAACATATTTGATGAAAATGAATCTGCCACTGTTCGTATAGCAGGTATCACAGCTGATCATGCGACGCTGCAACAATCACTGCGTGATGCAGGAGTTGTAAATGGTGTTGGTGGTTTATCAGTTGCGGGCTATAACGTGGAAGAGGCTAAAAAAGCGTTAAGCATCCGTCAGCAAGACCTGTTGCAACGATCAAAACAGCAGGCATTGGCGGGCGCACGCATAGTCGCCTGGGCTGAAGCAAGTGCGGTGGTATTTAAAAGCAATGAGCTCGAATTTATCGCGCAGGCGGCAAGCGTAGCGCGTGAAAACAAAATCTACCTGGTTGCCTCTGTTGTTATAACTACAGAGGCTGTTTCTGAGGAGACGAGTAACAAGCTGCCGCAATCGCCGCAGGAAACGCTGGAAAATAAATTATTGGTGTTCGGACCCAATGGTGAGCAGCTTGGTCAGTATGTTAAAGCCAGGTCCTTGCGCAATGAAGCTTATATTGCAGGTGAGGGTAAGCCTTTGTTAATTGATACTCCACACGGAAAGCTGGCGTTCGCGATTGGCTTTGATCTGGATTTTCCTCCATCGATCAGACAGGCAGGCGATGCAGATATTCTTATTGCACCATCCGCTGACTGGAGAACACTGTCACCTCATCATAGTTTGATGTCGACATTCAGAGGTGTTGAAAACGGGTTTTCTGTTTTCAGGCCAACGAGTAAAGGCTTGTCGGTGGCGAGCGACTCTCACGGTCGCATCCTTGCACGGACTGATCATTTCAGAACAACACCGCACAACTTTGTTGCAGATATACCAACTGGTGGGGTGAGTACTTTTTACACGCGTGCAGGGGATTGGTTTGCGTGGGTAGTTTGTGCACTCTTTTTATTACTGTTACTGGTGGCTTTGTTGGCCGCACGCAAGAGAAAGAAGATTATGCTTAAGGCGGGTGGTCCCATTGATCCGGATGAGGTTCGGGATCGAAGCAGAATTACTGCAATTCAGTGGCGTGAAGCTGAGAGGGATAACAACCTGCACCGGAACAACAAGAACAAGTAGCTGGAACAACTAGTAATGCGCTAAGCTGAACGGAGTTTAGATCAGAGTTTTAGAACGGGAGTATTAAACCGAACGCAAGGCTGCGTTCGGTCCATAAATATTTTTAGGCTGAGCTATCTGACGGCAGCTTTTACCGCCATACCCAACAGGTCATCCCACATTGAGCCGTCTTTGTCTGCATCAAGGAAGCTCTCCAGCATGCCGCGGTTTTTGTTAGCGGCGATTCCGGAACCAAAAATATCGCTGTTGTTGGTGTTGCCACCACCGAATATTCCACCACCACCGCTGCTGTTGCCTCGGCCAAGCAACTTTTTACTCAAGGCACTCATAACCAGTGGAGCGAGAATTGGCAGTGCTTTTTTCATTAGTGATGAGGTTAGACCCGCCTGATTCGCGCCGTAGTTGGCTATATTGCGACTGACATCTTTGCTGCCGAAAATATGGCCAAGAATTGAGTTGCCATCCTGTACGGCACTTGCCTGTCCCAGGCTTGACGGGTTGTCGAGGTAGTTGTGATGGTTACCACCCTGCAGTGCCTCGATAAGGCTGGACAGACCAGAGTCTGTTGATGCGTTATTTTTGAGTCCGCGTGTCAGTGCCGGTATCAGTTGCCCGGCAGCAGCGCGAGCCTGATCTTCACCGACGCCCAGCTGGCGTGCGAGTTCGCTGACAACGCCTGAATTTTGGTTGCCGATCAGTGATTCTAATATATTCATGGATTAATTCCTGTGTGGGCAGATGCTGCCGTTACTTCGTGCTCCGAAGTGTAACTGAATTCGACATCTGATGACCCTCGTGGACGGACATTCTGTTCGTTTCACTACAGCTGTTCGAGTATTTTCTCTGCCGAGCTGACTTCGTAAGTTGGGCCATCTTCAATATTCAGGTGGGTAATTTTTCCATCGTCGACAATCATTGAAAAGCGCTGCGAGCGAATGCCGAGACCACGTTCAACGAGATCGAGCTCCAGTCCGAGTGCTTTTGTCCACACAGCGCTGCCGTCGGCAGCCATCAGAAGTTGATCGGCATTCTGGGTCTTGCCCCAGGCACCCATCACGAACGGGTCATTGACCGACATGCAGACAATCCGGTCAACTCCTTTGGCGCTGATTTTGTCCGCGTTGGCGACGAAACTGGGCAGATGTGATTCGGAGCAGGTCGGGGTAAATGCCCCCGGCACTGCAAACAGAACGACCTTTTTGCCTTTGAACAGTTCGTCAGTTGTGATGGACTCCGGGCCCTTTTCACCGAGGAAACCCAGTGTGCCTGCGGGTAAGGTATCGCCAGCCTTTACAGTCATATTCTTAGCTTCTTTATAGAGAGTGAATGTGCAGCGCATAGAAACACAGTCGCAAGTCTGCGTAAAGTCTTCTGATGGGTTCGAAGCGGAACTTCTGCCGTGCAGGCTCCTGGCGTTACTCTTTGGTTGCTGTCGAGCGGCGGAATGTCCGAGTCAGAGTTCCAGCAGCTCCTGCAATTTTTCGCGCTGCGCGTAGCCATCTTTGTAGCCCAGTTCAATAAGATCACGGGCAAAATTGGAATCAAACAGCAGGTAGCTGGTGAGTGGTCGACCTTCTTTGGTCATCGCACCCAGCCCGCTCAGCAGGACGCGCATGGAACGCGGAAAGCGCTTCACGTGGTTGGCGACGATTTCGCGAATATCCACACTTGGTGAGATCACCAGAAATTCAACCGGTCGCAGCAGGGCGTCGTTGTGAGTAAATGTGGATTGCTTGGTTTGCGACAAGGCGAAGTTGATGCGATTGAGCCTTTCAATGTCAGAGTCGAGCCGATCCATAAACAGCGTGTCGAACATATAACCGGCAACAGAACCCAGGTTGGGATATCTGGGCGTTGCAGTGGCCGGGTCATATTCTGTTTGAGGGTTGCGGACACTAATAATGAGTAGTTTGTTTGCACCCAGGTGCAGCGCCGGGCTGAGTGGCGCGGATTCACGCATTGAGCCATCGCCGTGGTAATCATTATCGATTTTGACTGCAGGGAAAATCACCGGGATAGCAATCGAGGCCATAAAGTGATCGACAGACAATCGTGTCTGGAGGCCAAATCTTCTCGTGCGTTCCCACTCCTGCAGGTCCTCATGTCCTTCGTAATAAGTCAGTGATGCACCTCTGCCGTACGAAGAGGCGGTCACTCCAAGCGCTCGCAAATGGCCGCTCTGTATGCACTGCCGCATTTTCGCAAGGTTGACGTGATTTTCAATCAGGGAGCGCAGAGGTGTATTGTCGAGTACAGAATCGGGCTGGGTATTGCCGGCACCGCCGCTGGCGAACGACCAGATCCACCGGGCGGCGGTTTTGGTAGCGTTTTTATTGTCGGTGCGAACGACCATGTCCATTTGCAGGTTTTCCCACATGCCAAGCAACCGTTGCAAACCATCACTGAAGTCGATTGATCGGCTTGCTATCATACCGGCGTTTAGTGAGCCTGCAGAGGTACCGGTGACTACCGGAAAGGGGGAGTGAGCTTTTGCTGCAAGCAGTTCTTCGACCGCTTTGAGTACCCCGACCTGATAGGCATTACGCGCACCACCGCCGGGCAGAATCAGACCCAGAGTCTGTTGCTCTTCGATGCGCTTTTTGGAAAACCAGTGTATGCCCATAGATAACTGATGGTTCGGAGGGTCAAACCACTAAGCATAACAATAGCTAAGCCAGAATGCGTGAATAAGTGTTGCTATTGTTGACGCAGGGCGGGTGTTTGCTGTTCCGTGACGATGCGCTGTTGCAGGCTTTGGTGCAGTTCGCGCTTAGCGCTTTCTACTTCCATCAGTGCGGTACTGACCTGGTGCCAATCAACTGTCGCGTCTTGTTGCTTGCGCTTATGTTGCACACCTGCGGTGTACACAATGATGGCTGTCACTACCAGGCCACCAACCAGCTTGCGGCTGCTTTTTTTGTTATTAGCTTCCGGCATACGATACAAACTCTTCTCGACCGATTTCGGAGACTATGGCGTCGACCTCACGCCAACTGGCAGCCAGATCAACCAGTGAATTTTCGATTGCCCCGAGTGATTGCAGGTCCTGCAGCGCTAAGCGCACATTGCGTCTCAGTTGTGCTGTATTTGCGGCTTCTCGATACACCTGTGCGTTCTTTTGCAGCACAAATAAAACAAAATCTACCCGCTCCGTGCTTGCTGAGAAAGTAGACATCAAGCGCGATTGAGAATCTGCAAAGCGCTCCCAGATCTGCTTTTGCGCATCGAGTGAAT